>NZ_JPII01000001.1:0-6747 GCF_000832025.1 Shewanella sp. cp20
ACAATTAGCAGCCAGCAGATCCCAGGTGTTTTCACTGAAAACAATTAGCAACCAGCAGCCCCCAGGGAGTTTTCACTGAAAACAATTAGCAGCCAGCAGACCCCAGATGTTTTCACTGAAAACGACTAGCAACCAGCAGATTAGCAAAGGCAGAAATCTTATTGTTCAGGCCAAATGGATGAAATACGTCATATCTTGTTTGACCAAAATGCCGGTAGCGACCAAGTTTTTAACGGCTCTCGATACGTTCGGTTGCTTCATGGACAAATCCTTAGCTAGTGCGGTCTGATTCAATACAAACGCTTTTCTTTGCTCAAACTCAGCATACTTCATGATTAAATGATTCAGAACGTGCATATCTGCTGGTGATAGCCTGTGTCTGTAAATGAAACTTAAAAAGCTCGATAAATCGCGTAAATCTTCCATATCGCCCCCTATATCAAATATGATATAGTTTACCATGCAACACAGGTTATATCAAATTTGATATGGTAAGACAATGACTACACATGAAGAGCTACAGCAGGAACTTGAGTACCTAGCGACAACGGATCTCACGGTCAAAAGCCCAAGGGTTCAAGCCTGGATGGAGAAAGCAGCTAACCATTTACGAAAAGATCAGCTGCTTCCTGGACAAAGGTTTGTTGTCGATAAAGACACCTTCTGCTTGAAAAAAGTGTTCATAAATTAAGGGTTCCTATGAACATCAATTTTAATATACCGGGCCGTCATTCATCTTTTTTTCCGAATCTCACGCCACAACATCCACATTGTGAAGCCCAAAACGGCAACTGTAGCAACAGTTGCACATAATCCAATTATTTGAATAGTATTCATGACGCCCCCTTTTCTTTCACCATAGGCTTAGTTATACCCCCTGTTGGTGCAATGAAAAACCCCTTCCGAATTGATCGGCTCCAGGTGGTTTGTTGAAAAAGGTATTTATCAATTAATATTAAGTAATCAAATATGCGCAAAACGAGGACATATGAATACAATACAGATTATCGGTTTGTTTCTTGTTTTTGGAACCTTCGCCCTGTTATTTCTATCAGGCTGGCTGCTTTGGAATGACATTAAGAAAAACCCTTAAGCTCCCCAGTTGGATGCCCCTGCGACCCTATATCAATATTGATATAACAAACCTCTCGACTCTGCCACACTGTAACCCGCAGACTTTCTAGCTGAACAGCACTCATACGCCCCCTTTTTTCTCTTTCTCGCATTCTGCATTTCCCGTTCGCCAAAGAGCAAAGAACGGGGGGGCGCAGCATGAGCAGTCGCTCTCCCCCCCGCTACGTCAAACCAATAAAATTGCTTTAACGTAGCGTGGGGCCTCGCTTTCGGGAGTTTCGCGCACATTTTTAAACGGCTATTGTGTCGGGATCTTCGCGTGTCTATAATGAAGCCTCATATCTCGCGCCTGTCGGCGCTTAAATACACGCAAATTCCAGTTATTTTATTTAGCTTGGCGCTCAATAAAAATCTCGTGATTTCGAGGTTTTCCTTTCATTTCTCATAGCGCAAAAAAGGTGCGAACAGTCCGACCTTAACGTGGGCGAATCGGTGCTTTAAGTAGTGCCGCGCAGCATAGCTGCGGGTGTTCTTACAAACTGGATTTCCCTATGAATTTCGACCCTCACTTGGAGCTGAAAAAGCTTCAAACACAGACGGCACAGATCCGTAAATCGCGGTATGCAAAATCGCGTTTAGACCGCTTCAAAGGTGAGTTGTTATTGCTGCATCGAGAAGGGGCAACAACGGCACAGCTTCAACGCTGGTTACGCTCAAATCGCATCAAAGTGGCATGGTCAACGGTGCATCGATGGCTAGCGAAAAATGGTTAGATTCTCATCCCCTGCAAAGCAAGCCGGCGCTGTGATCAAATCGCTCCAAGGGGGAGTGTTAAAGTCGGTGAGTACCGCCAGTAATTACGAAAAAAGTCTCACTCAGGTAGCGAAATACATTCAGGAAAACAAACTAGGCTCATTGCAGCAGATGACCCCTGATGCCGCCAAAACCTATCTTGAATATAGAGGGCAGGCCGTAGGCCAGAAAACGCTGGATATGGAACGTCAGGCGCTGCAAGCTATGATGATCCACTACACCAAACAGCTAAGTCCTTCCGAAAAGCTGCCTGTGCAAAAATCAGAGTTAGACCAAACCTTAAAGTCTCGCGCTTACCCTGCTCACCAAATCCAATTGATCGCCCAATCCCAAACGCCAAAGAACGCGCTAGCGACTGAAATCGCAGCTGCCGCAGGACTCAGGGCGCACGAACTGCTTACCCTGCAACCAGCCAAAGACAAACCCGCTGACGAACGGCCAGAACTGGCAACCAAATGGCAAGGGATTAATGGTGATCGGCTCACGGTAACAGGCAAAGGCGGTTTAACCAGGGAAGTGATCATTCCTTCGCACCTGGCTGAAAAGCTGGAAGCGTTAAAGCTAGAAGAGCCCACGCAAAATACAGATCGCGGGATCTACTACACGCAACATTACGCCATAGGTGGCGGAGTGAACTGGTCTAGCTCATTCTCAGCCGCATCTACGCGAAAAATTGGGATGGAGCAGTGGCGCGCATGGCCTCAGACACAGCTACGCCCAAAGCCGAATGGATACCTTGCAACGGGCAGGATTAACCAAAGTGGCCGCGCTCGAAACCGTATCCCAAGAAATGGGGCATTTTAGACCTGAAATCACAGAGGTTTATCTTCGATAACATCCTTAAAATGAAGAGACTTGCGACATATCAAATTTGATATAACCCGCCGTTTTGAAACAAACTCTTTGCCATTTCAAATTGTTCAACAGACTCCGCTAGTCGAACGCTTCTCAGAGGCTCTAAAAAGCGTTTTCAGCCACTATCAATGAAAATGGTTACACGTTTACGCTTTTTAGTTAAAAACGCCCAGAATCTCGATTTAGGCCGCTCAGATTTAATTTTGACCTTATCTTTTTGCTAGACAGTCGCGAAGCGACACGCTGTTAAACCAAGTACCGATTTCAAATGTGGGTTAAAGGCCGTAGGCAAAGCGAACCCTGCCGTGTGTTCTTTTGAACTCGCCCCTAGCGAAGCTAGGAAGTGGCGAGGCATTAGAGGGGAAGGGTGGAGCCTTTAGGCGACCTTGGGGCGAAGCCCCGTGGTCGCGGCGAAGCCGCCCTCTTTTTGCATTGAAGGTGAGATGGTTGACAGGTGAAGCTCGGGTTATCCACAGACCGATTCTTTTTTAATAAATCTTTCTTGTTTTTATAGATCTTTCTTGTTTTTAGCCCTCCTGTAAGCCTTGCTCTGTCTACTCCATAGCGATCAAAGGAGGAGAGATTTACGGTCAAAACGGAGTTAAAGGAGGAGAGATTTACGGTCAAAACGGAGTTAAAGGAGGAGAGATTTACGGTGATATTAACACCTTAAGAGGAATTCTGTTGACAACTATTCCTCCGCTAGCTACGGTGGAATCTCTAAAAAAGGACTTCTCCAATGAATAACTCATCTGTGACCAAATCAAATGCGCTCATAGACGCTAGATTCAAGCTTAATGTTCAAGCGCAAAAGCTTGTTCTAGCCTGCCTTTCAAAGATAGATTCTCGCCCCAGCGCGGAGCCAAGGAAAGAGATAAAACTAACAGCCTCAGAGTTTTCAGACTTAATGGGAATTGATATCAAGAATGCCCACAGAGAACTCTACAAAGCTGCTGATGCTCTTTTTAAATCAAGTATTACGCTTCATGAAGAAAATGAAGAGATTGAAATTTATTGGATACAAAAAAAAGTTAAAAAATTACGCGGCGAAGGGGCAGTGACATTAGTTTGGTCTGATGATGTTCTACGTTATATCTGCCAATTAAAGTCACGATTTACCACATACAAGCTACGCAACATTGCAACCCTGCAATCAGCGCACTCAATTCGTCTTTACGAGCTGCTAATGCGCTTTAACGCTACAAATAATAGAGTAATAAAACTCGATGAGTTTAGGGCTGCGATCGGCCTGGAAGATAAATACCCGCTGTTTAAAGATCTCAACAAATGGGTGGTAAAGCCAAGCGTTGAAGAACTCAATCAGCGCAGTGACTTGGTTATCTCCTACGAGACCATCAGAAAGGGACGCGCCGTATCAGCGTTGGCTTTTACTTTTAAGCAAAACAAACAACTGAAAATGGATATATAACCCCACCTGCAACACATGCAACATCGCGCCTGTTGGCGCTTAAATATAGGTGCAACACATGGCAAAGGTTAACCTCTCAAAAGCTGCTGCTCTAGTAGGAAAGAATAGAACCACAATTTGGCGTCACGTCAAGTCAGGTAAGGTTTCTATTGAAAGAGATAGAGATGGGAATCCCTTAGTTGATACATCAGAGCTAATCCGTGTGTATGGTGAGTTAAAACCAATTGCAACACCTGAGTCAGAAAAAAAACAACACCAAGCAACACCAGATTACGAGGCTCTGCTTAACATAATTACAGAGCTAAAAAACGAACAAAAGGAGATGAGGAAGCAAATAGAAAACCTAACAAACAGGCTTACCCACAACAAAAGTAGCAACGACATAGACAATAAAGAATCCACAGACTTCAGCACAATAGTACTTGCACCTGAAAACGATCCTGATTGGCCAAAAGAAGTAAAAACCCTAGAAGATATTCAAATCAGAAATGAAATAAGGAGCAAGTACCAATCTAATCAGCCTTAAAAATACTTCAAAATTTACTCAACCTCCCCCCCCATGCCTCCCACACCCACTTGGAGCACCGTGGAGCACAAGGATAACCATGGAGCACACGGAACACGGGGAGCACCGCCAGAAAAATAAATGCTTTTTAAACAATGAGTTATACGCACAAGACGTAATATATATTACACTCCAGTCTCTGAGATGTTTTATTTGTCAACTGAAAACGGTTAAATATCCAATTATCACGAATAAACAGGTCACGACACGAAACCAGTAAATCATTGATTTAAATACATTTTCAGTCAACAATGTTATTGTGAAGTCAAATAAGGACAGATAAATGAGCATACGTTCAAAAAAGGCTGGTATGAACAAAGCAGCAGAAAAACGAATTACGTTAATGGAAACACTATGGACTGAAGCAGAGTTAGCTTCGTTTCACACTTGGGACCGTAAGGTTCAAAATGGTTTCACAACCATTCCAAGAACCATGACTTATATAGGAAAATTCATAAATAAGCACTCACCAGGTAAACCATTATCAGACACTTACTTAACTCTTTGGTGTCATGTTTTCGATGAAAGCTTTATTGAAATAAAGAATAAAAACGAATTTGCAACTGAGTCAGGATTTAGCGGAGAAAGAGCCGTTACAACATGGACAGGCCGAATGAGAAAACTTGAAGAGCTTGGTTTTATAAAATCCAAAGATGGATCAAGTGGCGAATTTAGCTACTTGATAATAACCAACCCATTGAAAGTAATACATGAGCACTATCAAAATCACCCTAAGGACGCTTTATACAACTCCTTGGCTGCAAGGCTTATCGATATTGGTGGCACATTTGTATAGACAGAAGTGATGACACAATAATGCTCAAGACCCAAAGAACAATAATTTTGCCAGAAGAAAACCTAACAAGTAAGACAAGGCCCTAACGGCCAAGAGGAGTAAAAAATGTTAAAATTTGCATTTGTAAACGCTGCGGCGGAGAGAGAGTACAAAGACCTCCCCCAAGATGTCCAAGACCAATTTGGCAAATCATTACGCACAATCCAGTACAACGGCACCCCAGATTTAATGATCGCACCACTAAAAGGTTTTTCGGTAAATGTAGTTGAATTGAAGATCAATGGAAGCCCTGCCTTTCGGTGTGTATACACAACAAAGTATCTTGATACCGTTGTTGTTTTACATTCGTTTGAAAAGCATACGAACGGCTCCGATAGGCAGGCTATGTCAGTAGTAAAACTAAGGCTTAAAGAGTTACAAGATGAACTAAGAAAAACAGGTTAGCAAGCAACTGCGACTTCTTTGGAAATATGGATTGAAGCCTCATACAAAGAAGGCATGTTCCAGTTTGCCTTAAAACCAAGAGAGTCCAACATGTCCAAAAAGGCATCTAAAGTAAACTTTTCGATTTTGCTATTCATTAAATCTGAAACCCGAGGCTGACTAATCCCCAATTGCTTAGCAGCAACTGCTTGCGACCACCCCTTCTCTTTAATCAGATTCGATAGCATGATAGACAGATCCATCTTCATGGCCATCTTGCTAGCAATTGGCTCAGGATGTGTCACATGGAAGGGACTATCGTAAAATTTAAGAGCCATTTTGAACCTCTTTACTCGATTTATATAAAATTTTATATAAATATAGTATGAGATAGTGACGTCACCGTCAACTTATCAAGTACCAAATAAGTAACTCTATCACGCAAATAACATATGCATGCAATGACCATTATGTTAAATAGCTGGGTTAGCTATGTTTTTTGGGGAGAATCTAGGCTGAGCCAACCTTAAAGCTCAAAAGCACCTATGATATTGTCGTGAATCACTCAATTAAACCATGAAAGTTTACTACTGTTTAAGGTTCAAAATTGCGCCAGAACAAGTACGGATGAACTCAACACATAGTTAGACTAAAGCTAGTGTTTTCATAAGTTTTCACTGAAAACAATTAGCAGCCAGCAAACCCCAGATGTTTTCACTGAAAACAATTAGCAGCCAGCAGATCCCAGGTGTTTTCACTGAAAACAATTAGCAACCAGCAGCCCCCAGGGAG
>NZ_JPII01000002.1:0-16303 GCF_000832025.1 Shewanella sp. cp20
TGGCCGTACAGTTGGTGCTGGTGTTGTTGCTAAGATCATCGCTTAATCGCGTTTGATTTTATAAACACACTGAAAAAGGCAGCTTAGGCTGCCTTTTTTGTTTTAGGTCTCTCAGATATTGTGCTTATCCTTGTGCGGCTTAGCCTTGCTTACTGCGCGGAATAAGAATACAATCTATGGCCGATTTTTGACCCTCTGGGCTTACTGCTTGCTCTGGGAGTAAGTTCGGAGAATGTTAGTGGTGTGGTCTGGGCAATCTCCGCGGTTGCGAGTCTTTAATGCCTGACCATACTTAAGCTCAGGTCGTAGTGAGTAACGGAATTAACCGATGACAACAAATACTGAAAACCAGGGAAACTCTCTGGATATCGTTAAATGGGGCATAGTAGTCGTACTACTAGCGGCCGCCATTATTGCTAATCAGATGTATAGCGAAGCTAGTGTATTAGTTCGTGCTATCGGTGTCGTAGTGGCATTTGCTATAGCAGGTTTTATTGCGCTTCAAACCGAGAAGGGTAAACAAGCGCTGACTTTCGCTCGCGAGTCTCACATTGAAGTGCGTAAAGTGGTATGGCCGACGCGTCAAGAAGCCCTAAACACGACATTTATCGTACTGGCGGCAACAGGCGTACTGGCATTGGTTCTGTGGGGAATGGATGCGGTACTGCTGAGAATTGTTAATTTTATTACGGGCGTATAGGCATTTCGTATGACTGAAGCTAAAAAAAGATGGTATGTGGTTCAGGCCTTTTCGGGTTATGAAGGTCGTGTATGCAAATCATTGCTTGAACACATCAAAATGCATGGCATGGAGCAATACTTTGGCGAGGTACTAGTACCGACCGAAGAAGTTGTCGAGATGCGTGCAGGCCAGCGTCGTAAGAGCGAGCGTAAGTTCTTCCCTGGTTATGTGTTAGTACAGATGGAAATGAACGATGAAAGCTGGCATTTGGTAAAGAGCATCCCTCGTGTGATGGGCTTTATCGGTGGCACCTCTGATCGTCCAGCGCCTATCTCTGATCGCGAAGCAGACGCGATTCTACAGCGTCTACAAGAGACTACAGAGTCTCCGACTCATCGCGTGATGTTTGAGCCTGGTGAAGTGGTTCGCGTGACCGACGGTCCATTTGCCGACTTCAACGGCACAGTGGAAGAGGTCGATTACGAGAAGAACCGCGTTAAGGTGTCTGTAATGATCTTCGGTCGTTCAACACCTGTAGAGCTAGATTTCAGCCAGATTGAAAAAAGCTGATTAAATAAAGCACAAAACGTATTGGAAATGGGTGCGGATTTTTTGTATAATCCGCACCCATTATTTTCGGGGAGCTAATCGGCATGTCGTCGTTAGCGTTTGTACCCAAACTTGAGGAAAATGTCTCATGGCAAAGAAAGTTGATGGTTACATCAAACTACAAGTAGCAGCCGGTGCTGCAAACCCGTCGCCACCAGTTGGTCCTGCATTGGGTCAAAAAGGTGTCAACATCATGGAATTCTGTAAAGCATTCAACGCTCGTACTGAAAAGTTCGAGAAAGGTATGCCAATTCCTGTTGTGATCACTGTTTACACTGATCGCTCTTTCACTTTTGAAACTAAGACTCCACCTGCTTCATTCCTGCTGCTTAAAGCTGCTGGTCTTAAGTCTGGTTCTGGCCGTCCTAACACTGAAAAAGTGGGAACTATCAAGCGTAGCGCTGTCCAGGAAATCGCTGAGACTAAAGCCGCTGATATGACTGGTGCTGACATTGAAGCGATGACTCGCTCAATCGAAGGTACTGCGCGTTCAATGGGTTTGGTAGTAGAGGATTAATATCATGGCAAAGCTAACTAAACGCGCGCGTTTGATCCGCGAAAAAGTAGAAGCGACTAAGAGCTACGACATCAACGAAGCTGTTGCACTACTGAAAGAACTAGCTACTGCTAAGTTCGTTGAAAGTGTTGACGTTGCGGTTAACCTAGGTGTTGACCCACGTAAATCAGACCAAAACGTTCGTGGAGCGACTGTTCTGCCACACGGTACTGGTCGTGAAGTACGTGTTGCTGTGTTTACTCAAGGTGCTAACGCTGACGCCGCTAAAGAAGCCGGTGCTGAGCTAGTTGGTATGGACGAGCTTGCTGCACAAGTTAAAGCTGGTGAAATGAACTTCGACGTTGTTATCGCATCTCCAGATGCAATGCGCGTTGTTGGTCAGTTAGGTCAAATCTTGGGCCCACGTGGTCTGATGCCTAACCCTAAGACTGGCACTGTAACGCCAAACGTTGCTGAAGCTGTTAAGAACGCTAAAGCTGGTCAGGTTCGTTACCGCAACGACAAGAACGGTATCATCCACACTACCATTGGTAAAGTGGACTTCGAACCAGTTCAACTGAAAGAAAACCTAGACGCTCTGCTAGGCGCGCTTATCAAAGCTAAGCCTGCTGCAGCTAAAGGCGTTTTCGTTAAGAAAGTAAGCATCTCTACCACTATGGGTGCAGGTGTTGCGGTTGATCAGAGCACTCTGAACCCAACAGCTTAATTTCTTAGCTTGTTTTACAAGGTGCGGGGATTAGTCTATAATGCGCGCACCTTGTGGGTTGAGGACCGTTTTCACTCGTGGAAATGGTTCACGTCCAAGACCGTAGGTGTTAACCATAAGCGTTAGCTTAATTTCCTACGTAGACGGTGTCGGACCCCAGATAGATTTTATTCTGCCTGGATATTCGCGCCGTAAGTAACTGAGTATTTAATACTTAGTATGGTAATTGCTAGGGACAATCCCTAGATTGAATCCAGGAGTAAAGCCAATGGCATTAAGACTCGAAGACAAAAAAGCGATTGTTGCTGAAGTCAACGAAGCTGCCAAAGGTGCTTTATCTGCAGTTGTTGCCGATTCTCGCGGTGTGACTGTAGGTGATATGACCGGTCTTCGCAAAACCGCTCGTGAAGCTGGTGTTTACGTAAAAGTTGTACGTAACACACTAGTTAAGCGTGCTGTTGAAGGTACTGATTTTGAGTGCCTAGGCGAAACGTTTACTGGTCCTACTTTGATTGCATTCTCTAACGAGCACCCAGGTGCAGCTGCGCGTCTTCTTAAAGATTTCGCTAAAGCGCAAGAGAACTTTGAAATCAAAGCAGCAGCCTTTGAAGGGGAATTAATCCCTGCAAGCGACATTGATCGTTTAGCAAAACTACCAACATACGAAGAGGCACTAGCACAGTTCATGATGACTCTGAAAGAAGCATCTGCTGGCAAGTTCGTTCGTACATTGGCCGCTCTACGCGATCAGAAAGAAGCTGCTTAATTTTACAAGCCGCTTAAATAAATTGAATTCAGTACAATTAGGAATTTTTTGTTATGTCTATCACTAAAGACCAAATCTTAGAAGCCCTTGCAGCTATGTCTGTAATGGAAGTTGTTGAACTAATCGAAGCAATGGAAGAGAAGTTCGGCGTTTCTGCCGCTGCTGCTGTTGTTTCTGGTGGTGCTGATGCAGGCGCTGCTGCTGAAGAGAAGACAGAATTCGACGTAATTCTTGCTTCACACGGCGACAACAAAGTTGCAGTAATTAAAGCTCTTCGTGGCGCTACAGGTCTAGGCCTGAAAGAAGCCAAGGGTATGGCTGAATCAGCTCCAGTAGCTGTTAAAGAAGGCATCTCTAAAGAAGAAGCTGAAGCTCTGAAGAAAGATCTTGAAGAAGCTGGTGCTCAAGTAGAGATCAAGTAAGTTATACTCTAACTTACAACCTCCCGAGTGATCGGGCGGAGGCTGACGGTTTTTTAACCGTCGGCCTTTTTTGCGCTGTAAGCGTAGGCGATTTTTTATTCACCGTTTGTCGCCAGATTTCGCAGTCCCTAGCAGAGATTATTGGTTAGGTTCTTGCTTTCAACGGTGATGGGCAAACGTGCTGTTGCAACTTAGTGTTGTTTCAGTCTTGGTCACATCTCGCAATCAGAGGAAACCCATGGTTTACTCCTATTCTGAAAAGAAGCGTATTCGCAAAGACTTTGGTAAGCGTCCACAAGTGTTGGATATCCCTTACCTGCTGTCAATCCAGTTGGACTCGTTTAAGAAGTTCACCGATCAAGATCCTACAGGTGAGCGTGGTTTAGAAGCCGCTTTCCGTAGCGTTTTTCCCATCAAGAGCTTTTCTGGTAACTCAGAGCTGCAATATGTCAGCTATAAGCTAGGTGAGCCAGTTTTTGATGTGAAAGAGTGTCAAATTCGCGGTGTTACATACTCTGCTCCACTACGCGTTAAACTGCGTATGGTGCTGTATGATCGTGAAGCTGCGCCTGGCACAGTTAAAGACATTAAAGAACAAGAAGTCTACATGGGGGATATCCCTCTGATGACTGAAAACGGTACCTTTGTTATCAATGGTACTGAACGTGTTATCGTTTCTCAGCTACACCGTTCTCCTGGTGTATTCTTCGATCACGACCGTGGTAAGACCCACTCTTCAGGTAAGGTGCTTTATAACGCACGTATTATTCCTTACCGTGGCTCATGGTTGGACTTTGAGTTCGATCCTAAAGATGCACTGTTTGTCCGTATCGACCGTCGTCGTAAGCTTGCGGCGTCTATCATACTGCGTGCACTTGACTACTCGACTCAAGATATTCTCGATCTGTTCTTCGAACGTGTTCAGTACAAGATCAAGAAAGATAGCCTAGTCATGGCACTGGTTGCCGATCGCCTGCGTGGTGAGACTGCTAGCTACGACATCAAAGATGCTGAAGGTAACATCCTAGTTGAGAAGGGCCGCCGTATTACTGCGCGCCATATTCGTCAACTTGAAAAGACAAACACTACCGAGCTTGAAGTACCTGTTGAGTACATCTCAGGCAAGATTGCTGCACAAGACTACATCGACCCTGATACGGGCGAAGTACTGGTTTCTGCTAACGCCGAAATCAGCCTGGAAGATCTTGCTAAGCTGTCTATGGCCGGCATCAAAGAGATTGACACCCTATACATCAACGAGCTTGATCACGGTGCCTATATCTCTGACACCCTACGTATCGATTCAACCACTAACCGTCTAGAGGCGCTGGTTGAGATCTATCGTATGATGCGTCCTGGCGAGCCGCCAACCAAGGATGCTGCCGAAGCGCTATTCCAAAACCTCTTCTTCAGCGAAGAGCGTTACGACCTGTCTAAAGTGGGTCGTATGAAGTTCAACCGTCGTCTCAGTATCGATGACGATGAGGGTACAGGTATCCTGACCAAGGAAGATATCGTTGCAGTAATGCAGAAGATCATCGAAATCCGTAACGGTAACGATGAAGTCGACGATATTGACCACCTGGGTAACCGTCGTATCCGTAGTGTTGGTGAAATGGCTGAGAACCAGTTCCGCGTCGGTCTTGTTCGTGTAGAACGCGCCGTACGTGAGCGTCTGTCTCTGGGCGATCTTAACGAGCTGATGCCACAAGATCTGATCAACGCTAAGCCAATTTCTGCGGCAGTGAAAGAGTTCTTCGGTTCTTCTCAGCTGTCTCAATTCATGGACCAGAACAATCCGCTGTCAGAAGTGACACACAAGCGTCGTATCTCTGCGCTTGGCCCAGGCGGTCTGACCCGTGAGCGTGCAGGTTTCGAGGTTCGAGACGTTCACCCAACTCACTATGGTCGTCTATGTCCAATTGAGACCCCTGAAGGTCCAAACATTGGTCTGATTAACTCGTTGGCAAGCTTCGCACGCACCAACTCTTACGGCTTCCTCGAAACACCATACCGCAAAGTGGTTGATGGTGTGATCACAGACCAGGTGGATTACCTGTCTGCTATCGAAGAGGGTCGCTACGTGATCGCACAGGCCAACATCGAAGTCGATGCCGATGGCCGCATGGTTGAAGAGCAGATCGCTTGTCGTCATAAGGGTGAATCTACCTTTATGCGCGCTGCAGACGTTCAGTATATGGACGTATCTCCACAGCAGATCATCTCTGTGGCTGCCTCGCTGATTCCGTTCCTAGAACACGATGATGCGAACCGTGCATTGATGGGTGCGAACATGCAACGTCAGGCAGTACCAACACTTAAGGCTGACAAGCCTCTAGTAGGTACTGGTATTGAGCGTACACTTGCTGTCGACTCAGGCGTAGTTGTTGCCGCTAAGCGTGGTGGTTACGTTGACTATGTCGATGCAAGCCGCATCGTGGTTAAGGTTAACGAAGATGAGCTGACACCTGGCGAAGCCGGTATCGACATCTACAACCTGACCAAGTACACCCGTTCTAACCAGAACACCTGTATCAACCAGCGTCCATGTTGTAGCGTTGGCGATCCTGTGGTTCGCGGTGACGTACTGGCCGACGGTCCGTCTACCGACCTGGGTGATCTGGCACTTGGTCAGAACATGCGTATCGCGTTCATGCCTTGGAACGGTTACAACTTCGAGGATTCGATCTTAATCTCTGAGCGCGTTGCGCAAGAGGATCGTTTCACCACTATCCATATTCAGGAGCTTTCTTGTATTGCTCGTGATACTAAGCTGGGTAGCGAAGAGATCACCGCCGATATTCCAAACGTAGGTGAGTCTGCGCTGTCTAAGCTGGACGAATCAGGTATCGTTTACATCGGTGCAGAAGTGAAGGGTGGCGACATCCTGGTTGGTAAGGTTACGCCTAAGGGTGAAACTCAGCTGACCCCAGAAGAGAAGCTACTACGTGCTATCTTCGGTGAAAAGGCTTCTGACGTTAAAGACAGCTCACTGCGTGTCCCTAACTCTGTTAAGGGTACCATCATCGACGTTCAGGTATTTACCCGTGACGGCGTTGAGAAAGACAAGCGTGCTGTAGAGATCGAAGAGATGCATATCGCTCAGGCTAAGAAAGACCTGACCGAAGAGTTCAAGATCCTTGAAGAAGGTGTCTTTGGCCGTGCACGTAACCTGCTCCTAGGAGCTGGTTTTGCAGAGGCTGAGCTTGATGCACTGCCACGTCCTCAACTACTGGTTCAAACCATTGAAGACGAAGCTAAGCAGACTGAACTTGAGCAACTTGCCGAGCAGCATGAAGAGCTGAAAGCCGATTTCGATAAGAAATTTGAAATCAAACGCCGCAAGATCACCCAGGGTGATGACTTGGCACCTGGCGTACTGAAGATCGTTAAGGTTTACCTAGCGGTTAAACGTACTATCCAGCCTGGTGACAAGATGGCGGGTCGTCACGGTAACAAGGGTGTGATCTCTAAGATCAACCCAATCGAAGATATGCCGTACGACGAAAAGGGTAACCCAGTGGACATCGTATTGAACCCACTAGGTGTACCATCACGTATGAACATAGGTCAGGTTCTCGAAGTGCACTTAGGTGCCGCGGCCAAGGGCATTGGTGATCGCATCACCGCTATGCTTGAAGAGCAGCGTGAACTTGCAGAGCTTCGTGGCTACATCAAGAAGGTATACGAACTCGGTGAAGGCGTGCAGCAGCAGGTCGATATCGATTCGTTCACCGATGAAGAAGTTCTACGTCTTGCTAAGAACCTCAAAGGCGGTATTCCGACTGCGACCCCAGCATTCGACGGCGCGAAAGAGAAAGAGATTAAGGACATGCTTGAACTAGCAGGTCTGCCAACCTCTGGACAGCTGAAGTTGTTTGATGGTCGTACCGGTAACGAGTTTGAACGTCCAGTAACCGTAGGTTACATGTACATGCTTAAGCTTAACCACTTGGTTGACGATAAGATGCACGCGCGTTCAACAGGTTCTTACAGTCTTGTTACTCAGCAGCCTCTGGGCGGTAAAGCTCAGTTTGGTGGTCAGCGTTTCGGTGAGATGGAAGTATGGGCACTTGAAGCATACGGTGCCGCTTACACGCTACAAGAAATGCTTACTGTTAAGTCTGATGACGTTAACGGTCGTACTCAGATGTATAAGAACATCGTCGACGGTAACCATCAGATGCAACCAGGTATGCCTGAGTCCTTCAACGTATTGCTGAAGGAGATCCGTTCGCTCGGTATTAACATCGAGCTGGATCAAGAGTAAGACTTGGCCATCGCCGAAGTTTGGCAATAAACGGTGCTCTGCGAGAGCAGGGCACCTGGTTTAACTCCTTCAGGAGAGAAACGTGAAAGACTTATTAAAGTTTCTGAAACAGCAAAGCAAGACTGAAGAATTTGAAGGTATCAAGATCGGCCTAGCGTCGCCTGATCTGATCCGCTCTTGGTCATTTGGTGAAGTTAAGAAGCCAGAAACCATCAACTACCGTACTTTCAAGCCTGAGCGTGAAGGTTTGTTCTGTGCGCGTATTTTTGGTCCAGTTAAAGACTACGAGTGTTTATGCGGTAAGTATAAGCGTCTTAAGCACCGTGGTGTGATTTGTGAGAAGTGTGGCGTTGAAGTTACCCAGACTAAAGTACGTCGTGAGCGTATGGGTCACATCGATCTTGCAAGCCCTGTTGCACACATTTGGTTCTTGAAGTCTCTGCCGTCTCGTATCGGTTTGATGCTGGATATGACTCTGCGTGATATCGAACGTGTGCTTTACTTCGAATCTTTCGTGGTGATCGAGCCTGGCATGACCAGCCTCGAGCGCGGTCAGATGCTGACCGAGGAGAACTACCTCGACGCACTCGAAGAGTACGGTGATGAGTTCGAAGCCAAGATGGGTGCCGAGGCAGTACTTGAGCTGCTGCGTGCTATCGATCTTGAGAAAGAGATTGAAGAGATGCGCGAAGAGCTGCCATCGATCAACTCTGAGACTCGTCGTAAGAAGATCACTAAGCGTCTGAAGCTGATTGAGGCCTTCTACCAGTCTGGCAACAAGCCAGAGTGGATGATCCTCAAGGTGCTACCGGTTCTGCCACCTGATCTGCGTCCACTGGTACCGCTGGACGGCGGCCGTTTCGCGACTTCAGATCTGAACGATCTGTATCGCCGCGTGATCAACCGTAACAACCGTCTGAAGCGTCTGTTAGACCTAGCTGCACCGGACATCATCGTACGCAACGAAAAGCGTATGCTGCAAGAGTCTGTGGATGCGCTATTGGATAACGGTCGTCGCGGTCGTGCGATCACGGGTTCTAACAAGCGTCCTCTGAAGTCTTTGGCCGACATGATCAAGGGTAAGCAGGGTCGTTTCCGTCAGAACCTACTGGGTAAGCGTGTTGACTACTCAGGTCGTTCGGTTATTACCGTAGGTCCTACTCTGCGTCTGCATCAGTGTGGTCTGCCTAAGAAGATGGCACTTGAGCTGTTCAAGCCATTCATCTACGGCAAGCTGGAAGGTCGTGGCCTGGCCACCACCATCAAAGCCGCCAAGAAGATGGTTGAGCGTGAAGTACCAGAGGTTTGGGACGTACTCGATGACGTGATCCGTGAGCATCCTGTGATGCTTAACCGTGCACCAACACTTCACCGTCTTGGTATCCAGGCGTTTGAGCCGGTACTGATTGAAGGTAAGGCGATCCAACTGCACCCATTGGTGTGTGCGGCATACAACGCTGACTTCGACGGTGACCAGATGGCGGTTCACGTGCCACTGACGCTGGAAGCTCAGTTGGAAGCACGTTCACTCATGATGTCTACCAACAACATCCTGTCACCAGCAAACGGTGAGCCGGTGATCACACCGTCACAGGACGTTGTATTGGGTCTGTACTACACCAGCCGTGAGTGTGTAAACGGTCGCGGTGAAGGCATGGCGTTCGAATCTGTTGCCGAGGTTGAAAAGGCATACCGTACTGGCGTTGCCGAGCTACACGCTCGCGTTAAGGTACGTATTACCGAGACAACTATAGGTGAAGACGGAGAGCGTACCGAGTCACGCCGTATCGTTGATACGACTGTGGGTCGTGCCCTGTTGTCTCAGGTGCTGCCAAAGGGTCTGTCTTATGATCTGGTTAACCAGAACATGGGTAAGAAGCAGATCTCTAAGCTATTGAACACCTGTTACCGTCAGTTGGGTCTGAAAGATACCGTTATCTTCGCCGACCAACTCATGTATACCGGTTTCCACTTCGCGACCGTTTCGGGTGCCTCTGTGGGTATCAATGACATGGTTATCCCAGATGAGAAATACACTCTGGTTGCCGATGCCGAAGCCGAAGTGCTTGAGATTCAAGAGCAGTTCCAGTCGGGTCTTGTTACCGCCGGTGAGCGTTACAACAAGGTTATCGATATCTGGGCAAGTGCGAACGAAAAAGTTTCTAAGGCGATGATGGATAACCTGTCTAGCGAGACAGTGATTAACCGTGATGGCGAAGAAGAAACCCAAGCTTCGTTCAACAGCATCTACATGATGGCCGACTCAGGCGCTCGTGGTAGTGCTGCACAGATTCGTCAGCTAGCGGGTATGCGTGGTCTGATGGCTAAGCCAGATGGCTCGATCATCGAAACCCCAATTACGGCGAACTTCCGTGAAGGTCTAAACGTACTCCAGTACTTTATCTCTACTCACGGTGCGCGTAAGGGTCTAGCGGATACCGCACTTAAGACAGCGAACTCGGGTTACCTGACTCGTCGTCTGGTTGACGTTGCACAAGACTTAGTGGTTATCGAAGACGATTGTGGTACACACGAAGGTCTGACCATGAAGCCGCTGATTGAAGGTGGTGACGTTGTTGAGCCGCTACGTGAGCGTGTACTGGGCCGTGTGGTTGCAGAAGATGTTTACTACCCAGGTACCGAAGATGTTCTTGCGCCTCGCAACACCCTGCTTGATGAAGCATGGTGTGACAAGCTTGAGAAGCACAGTGTCGATGAAGTGAAGGTTCGTTCAGTCATCAGCTGTGACACAGACTTTGGTGTGTGTGCGGCATGTTACGGCCGTGACCTTGCACGTGGTCACCTGATCAACCAAGGTGAAGCGATTGGTGTTGTTGCTGCTCAGTCAATTGGTGAGCCAGGAACACAGCTAACGATGCGTACCTTCCACATTGGTGGTGCGGCATCGAGAGCGTCTGCAGAAAACAACGTACAGGTGAAGAACGCCGGTACGGTTAAGCTGCACAACGCTAAGCACGTTGTTAACACTGAAGGCAAGCTGGTTATCGTTTCGCGTTCATCTGAAATCGCGATTATCGATGAGCTGGGTCGTGAGAAAGAGCGTTATAAGGTGCCTTACGGTACTATCCTAGAGAAGCTGGAAGATGCAGCGGTTAACGCCGGTGAAGTCATCGCTAACTGGGATCCGCACACTCACCCAATCGTTTCTGAAGTAGCGGGTAGCATCAAGTTCGTCGACATGATCGAAGGTGTCACCATGACACGTCAGACCGATGAGCTGACAGGTCTATCTTCTATCGTTGTGATGGATGTGGGTCAACGTCCTACGGCTGGTAAAGAGATGCGTCCAGCGATCCGTCTGGTTGGTGCCGATGGCAACGACCTGATGATTCCAGGTACTGAAGTACCAGCGCAATACTTCTTGCCAGGTAAGGCGATCGTTAACCAAGACGATAACGCACAAATTGCCGTTGGTGACGCGCTTGCACGTATTCCGCAAGAATCGTCTAAGACTCGCGATATTACCGGTGGTCTGCCACGCGTTGCTGACTTGTTCGAAGCGCGTAAGCCGAAAGAGCCTGCCATCTTGGCTGAGTACTCAGGTACTATCTCGTTCGGTAAAGAGACCAAAGGTAAGCGTCGTCTGGTGATCACTCCTGCCGATGGTGGTAAGCCATACGAGGAGATGATTCCTAAGTGGCGTAACCTGAACGTGTTCGAAGGTGAAAAGGTGGAGCGCGGTGAAGTTATTGCCGACGGTCCAGAAGCAGCTCACGACATCCTGCGTCTACGCGGTATTCACAAGGTGGCTAACTATATCGTTAACGAAGTGCAAGACGTTTACCGTCTGCAGGGCGTGAAGATTAACGATAAGCACATCGAAGTGATCATCCGTCAGATGCTGCGTAAGTGTGAGATCACCGAAGCTGGTGACAGTGAGTTCCTACCAGGCGAACAGGTTGAAGTATCTCGCGTCAAGATCGCTAACCGCGAACTGGAAGCGCAAGGTAAAGCACCTGCTAAGTTCGAGCGTGAACTGCTGGGTATCACCAAGGCATCGTTGGCGACCGAGTCATTCATCTCGGCGGCATCGTTCCAGGAAACCACACGCGTATTGACCGAAGCTGCCGTAGGCGGTAAGAGCGATAAGCTACGTGGCCTGAAAGAGAACGTTATCGTGGGTCGTCTGATCCCGGCCGGTACCGGTTATGCGTATCACAACAGCCGTAACCAGGCTGCACAGGGTGGCCAGGCTGAAGAAGTGCCGGCAATCAGTGCAAGTGAAGCAGAGCAGAACCTTGCCGATCTATTGAACCTGGCTGGCAGCCCTGAATAATCAGTGCTAGTCGGTAAATAGATTGTAAAAAAGGCACCTCTGGTGCCTTTTTTTTACTTAAATTGGGTAAAAAGTTGGCTATTTCTTGACAGCGACCCCTTACCTTTCTAAAATTTCGCGTCCCACACCTGTGGGATATAGATTTTTCACACCTTACTGTTGAGTTTATCAACTGATTCGGAGCTATACATGGCAACTGTAAACCAGTTGGTACGTAAGCCTCGCTCGCCAAAAGTCATCAAGACTAACGTGCCAGCGTTGAATGCGTGTCCACAAAAGCGTGGTGTTTGTACTCGCGTGTACACAACCACACCTAAAAAACCTAACTCTGCACTACGTAAAGTAGCTCGTGTGCGTCTAACTAACGGTTTCGAAGTAACTTCGTACATCGGCGGTGAAGGCCACAACCTGCAGGAACACAGCGTGATTCTAATCCGTGGTGGTCGTGTTAAAGACTTACCTGGTGTTCGTTATCACACTGTTCGTGGCGCATTAGACTGTGCTGGTGTTAGTGAGCGTCGTCAAGGACGTTCTAAGTACGGAGCTAAGCGTCCTAAGTCTTAACGTTTTCCGTTAAGTAAGGCCAAGCTAGAGATAATTGAGATTCCAGTTTTGGGGTCCCTGAAGCATACGGAGAAATTGTTATGCCAAGACGTCGCGTTGTAGGACAACGTAAAATCCTACCAGATCCAAAATTTAATAGTGAGTTGCTGGCTAAGTTCATCAACGTCATTATGCAGGACGGCAAAAAGTCGACTGCTGAAAAAATCATTTACAAGGCACTAGACGTTGTCGCTGAGAAGAAAGGCGAAGAGCACCTAGTGATCCTTGAAGCAGCCCTGGATAACGTACGTCCATCAGTCGAGGTTAAGTCTCGTCGTGTTGGTGGTTCTACTTACCAGGTACCATGTGAAGTTCGTCCAGTGCGTCGTAACGCACTAGCGATGCGCTGGTTAGTTGAAGCTGCACGTAAGCGTGGTGAAAAATCTATGGCTCTACGTCTAGCAGGTGAAATGCTAGATGCTGCCGAAAACAAAGGCACTGCTGTTAAGAAGCGCGAAGACGTGCATCGTATGGCAGAAGCAAACAAAGCGTTTGCTCATTACCGCTGGTAATCTTTTGGTGCAGGCGTTTGCCTGCACCATGTTTTACATCACTAAGGTACCTACCTTAGTAAAGAGGGTTTAATCGTGGCTCGTACAACTCCAATTGAGCGCTACCGTAATATCGGTATCTGTGCTCACGTTGACGCAGGAAAAACCACAACTACAGAACGTGTTCTCTTCTATACCGGTATGTCTCACAAGATCGGTGAGGTGCATGATGGCGCAGCCACCATGGATTGGATGGAACAGGAGCAGGAGCGTGGTATTACTATCACCTCTGCGGCAACGACCACGTTCTGGCGCGGTATGGATGCTCAATTTACCGAGCATCGTATCAATATCATCGACACCCCTGGCCACGTTGACTTCACTATTGAAGTTGAGCGTTCGCTGCGTGTACTCGATGGCGCAGTAGTTGTGTTCTGTGGTTCATCTGGTGTTGAACCTCAGTCCGAAACTGTATGGCGACAAGCGGACAAGTACCACGTCCCGCGCTTAGTGTTTGTCAATAAGATGGACCGCGCTGGTGCTGACTTTGAACGCGTCGTTGGACAGATACGTAACCGTCTGGGAGCGACCTGTGTACCTATTCAATTGAACATAGGTGCAGAAGAAGAGTTTAAGGGTGTCATTGACCTGATCAAGATGAAGGCCATTAACTGGAACGAATCAGATCAAGGTATGACCTTCACTTATGAAGAAATTCCCGCGGAGTTGGCCGATAAGGCCAATGAGATGCGTGAATACCTAGTTGAGAGTGCAGCCGAAGCCTCTGAAGAGCTGATGGACAAATACCTTGAAGAAGGTGAGCTATCAGAAGAAGAGATCAAGGCAGCATTACGTCAGCGAACTCTGGCTAACGAGATCGTACTGGCCACCTGTGGTTCTGCATTTAAGAACAAGGGTGTGCAGGCGGTACTCGATGCTGTTATCGATTATTTGCCATCGCCAGTCGAAGTACCCGCCATTAAGGGTATTGATGAGCAGGAGAATGAAGTAGAGCGTCCGGCGGACGACAATGCGCCGTTCTCAGCGTTAGCATTTAAGATCGCGACAGACCCATTCGTAGGAACACTGACCTTTGTGCGTGTTTACTCAGGCGTATTGGAAACGGGTTCTGGCGTATATAACTCGGTCAAACAAAAGCGTGAGCGTATTGGTCGTATGGTGCAGATGCACGCAAACGACCGTAAAGAGATCAAAGAAGTCCGCGCTGGTGACATCGCGGCGGCTATTGGTCTGAAGGATGTTACTACAGGTGACACCCTATGCGATGCTGACCATAAAGTTATTCTCGAACGTATGGAGTTCCCTGAGCCCGTAATCACGATCGCTGTGGAGCCAAGATCTCAAGCCGACCAAGAGAAGATGGGTATTGCCCTGCAGAAACTTGCTGCAGAAGATCCCTCTTTCCGCGTTGAAACCAACGAAGAATCGGGTCAAACCCTGATCTCTGGCATGGGTGAGTTGCACCTAGACATCATCGTCGACCGTATGCGTCGCGAATTCAGTGTCGAGTGTAACGTAGGTAAACCACAAGTAGCGTATCGTGAGACTATTCGCTCGAGTGTAGAAGTTGAAGGCAAGTTTGTTCGTCAATCGGGTGGCCGAGGTCAATTTGGTCACGTTTGGTTGAAGCTTGAACCTCAAGAAGAAGGTTTCGGCTATGAATTTGTCAACGAGATTGTTGGTGGTGTTGTTCCAAGAGAATACATCCCTGCAGTAGATAAAGGTATCCAGGAACAGATGAAGAATGGCGTACTCGCCGGTTTCCCTGTTCTGGACGTTAAAGTAACGCTGTTCGACGGCTCATACCATGATGTCGACTCGAACGAGATGGCGTTTAAAGTGGCCGGCTCCATGGGCTTCAAGAAGGGTGCTCTCGAAGCAGACCCTGTGTTACTCGAACCTTGTATGAAGGTTGAAGTAACCACTCCTGAAGATTACATGGGGGATGTTGTAGGCGACTTGAACCGACGTCGCGGCATGATCGAAGGTATGGACGACGGCATTGGCGGCGTCAAAATCGTTCGAGCTGTAGTACCTCTATCTGAAATGTTTGGTTACGCAACTGACTTGCGTAGCGCTACCCAAGGACGTGCCTCATACTCTATGGAGTTCCTGAAGTACTCGGATGCGCCGCAGAATGTTGCAAAATCAGTTATAGAAGCGCGCGGATAATCGCAAACTAGTCTATAACTCATAATTGAATGCTATTGCTCAGCAAGGCTGAGTATTTCTGAAAAGAAAGGAATATATCGTGGCTAAAGAAAAATTTGAACGTAGTAAACCCCATGTTAACGTTGGTACCATCGGTCACGTTGACCATGGTAAAACAACTCTAACTGCTGCTATCTCTCACGTACTGACTAAGACATACGGTGGTGAAGCTAAAGATTTCGCACAGATCGATAACGCTCCAGAAGAGCGTGAGCGCGGTATTACCATCAATACCTCTCACATCGAGTACGACACTCCAACTCGTCACTACGCACACGTAGACTGCCCAGGCCACGCTGACTATGTTAAAAACATGATCACTGGTGCTGCACAGATGGACGGCGCTATCCTAGTAGTAGCTTCTACTGACGGTCCAATGCCACAGACTCGTGAGCACATCCTGCTTTCTCGTCAGGTTGGTGTACCTTTCATCATCGTATTCATGAACAAGTGTGACATGGTTGACGATGAAGAGCTGCTAGAACTAGTAGAGATGGAAGTTCGTGAACTACTATCTGAATACGACTTCCCAGGTGATGACCTACCAGTTATCCAGGGTTCTGCACTTGGCGCACTAAACGGCGAAGAGCAGTGGGAAGCTAAGATCATCGAACTAGCTGAAGCACTAGACACTTACATCCCAGAGCCAGAGCGTGCTATCGACGGTGCATTCATTCTGCCAATCGAAGACGTATTCTCAATCTCAGG
>NZ_JPII01000010.1:0-32586 GCF_000832025.1 Shewanella sp. cp20
CATGGTCGAGGCCGCTATCAAGGCGGGTGCCAAGACGATCAACATTCCCGACACCGTGGGCTATACGGTGCCGAGCGAGTTTGGCGGCATCATTCAAAATCTGTTTAACCGTGTGCCTAATATCGACCAGGCGGTGATCTCGGTGCACTGTCATGACGATTTAGGCTTGTCGGTGGCTAACTCCATCACCGCGGTGCAGCACGGGGCGCGTCAAATCGAGTGTACCGTTAACGGTATCGGCGAGCGCGCCGGTAACTGCTCCCTGGAAGAGATCGCCATGATCATCGCCACCCGCAAGGCCAGCCTAGGGCTGGAGACGGGGATCAATGCCAAAGAGATCCATCGCACCTCTAACCTGGTGAGCCAGCTGTGTAACATGCCGGTGCAGGCCAACAAGGCGATCGTCGGCGCCAATGCCTTTACGCACTCCTCGGGTATTCATCAGGATGGTGTACTCAAGTCGCAAAACACCTATGAGATCATGACGCCAGAGAGTATCGGCCTTAATCGCAACAACCTGAACATGACCTCCCGCTCCGGCCGTCACGTGATCAAACATCGCATGGAAGAGATGGGTTACGGCGAGCAAGACTACGACATGGACACCCTGTATGAGGCCTTCCTTAAGCTGGCCGACAAGAAGGGCCAGGTATTCGATTACGACTTAGAGGCGCTAGTGTATGTGGAGGCTCAGGCGGAAGATGAGAACCACTATGGGCTGCAGCAGCTGGTGGTGCATTCGGATTCTACCCAGGGGCAGGCGACAGCCACAGTGACCTTAAGCATCGACGGCGAGTCGGTGACCGAGGCCGCTACAGGTAACGGCCCGGTCGATGCGGCCTACAAGGCGATTGCCCGCGCCAGTGGCTGTGAAGTTAACATCAGCAGCTATCAGCTCAGCGCCAAGGGAGAGGGGCAAGATGCCCTGGGGCAGGTGGATATCACCGCCAACTACCATGAGCAGAGTTTCCACGGCGTCGGCCTGGCGACCGATGTGGTCGAGGCCTCGGCCGCGGCGCTGATCCACGTGATGAATCTCACTTGGCGTGCCGACAAGGTGGCCGAGAACAAGCACAAGCTAAAGCAGGCGCGCACCGAATTGGGCGGCGTATAACAAATTTCAAATTTAACAGTATAAAGACAATTAATTGCAGGGAGTCACTTGAGGTATGAGTTATCAAGTCGCGGTATTGGCCGGTGATGGGATAGGTCCCGAGGTCATGGTCGAAGCACGTAAGGTGCTAAAGGCGGTTGAAGAGCGTTTCTCGTTGGATATCGAGTATAGCGAGTATGATGTGGGCGGTGCGGCCATCGACAAGCATGGTTGTCCCTTACCCGAGTCGACCCTGAAGGGGTGTGAGGCGGCCGACGCCATCTTGTTCGGTTCTGTGGGCGGCCCTAAGTGGGAACACTTGCCGCCTAACGATCAGCCAGAGCGTGGCGCCTTGCTGCCGCTGCGGGGGCATTTCGAGCTGTTCTGTAACATGCGTCCGGCTAAGCTGCATGGTGGCCTGGAGCATATGTCACCGCTGCGAAGAGACATCTCGGCCGAGGGCTTCGACGTGCTGTGTGTACGCGAGCTAACCGGTGGCATCTACTTTGGCAAGCCAAAGGGGCGTCAGGGAGAGGGAGAGCAAGAGGAAGCCTTCGACACCATGCGTTATAGCCGCCGCGAGGTGCGCCGTATCGCCAAGATAGCCTTCGAGGCGGCTCGCGGTCGTCGTAAGAAGGTGACCTCTGTGGATAAGGCCAACGTGCTGGCCTGCTCAGTCCTGTGGCGCGAGGTGGTCGAAGAGGTGGCCAAGGATTTCCCCGATGTAGAGCTGGAACACATCTATATCGACAACGCCACCATGCAGTTGCTGCGCCGTCCCTTCGATTTCGATGTGATGCTTTGCTCTAACCTGTTTGGTGACATCATCTCCGATGAGATCGCCATGCTGACAGGTTCCATGGGCTTACTCTCGTCGGTGAGCCTGAACAGCGACGGCTTCGGCCTTTATGAGCCCGCCGGAGGCAGCGCGCCGGATATCGCCGGCCAGGGCATAGCTAACCCGATTGCGCAGATCCTGTCTGCGGCGCTGTTACTGCGTCACAGCCTCAAGGAGGAAGCGGCAGCCAAGGCGATTGAAGACGCGGTCGCCAAGGCATTGAGCGATGGCTATTTAACTGGAGAACTCTTGAGCGCGGATCAGCGTGACAAGGCAAAATCAACCCGCGAAATGGGCGACTATATTGCCCAGGCAGTCAGAGAGGCAAACTAATGGCGAAGACACTCTATGAAAAGGTATGGGACAGCCATATTGTAGCCGCCCCCGAAGGGGAGGCGCCACTTATCTATGTGGATCGCCATCTGGTACATGAGGTGACGTCCCCTCAGGCCTTCAGCGGCTTAAAAGTCGCGGGCCGCAAATTAAGGGCGCCAGAGAAAACCTTCGCCACCATGGATCACAACACCTCGACCAAGAGCGCCAGCCTGGATGCACTCAGTCCCATGGCGCGCACTCAGGTGGAGACCCTGGCACAAAACTGTAAAGAGTTTGGCGTGCGTCTATACGACATTCATCACAAGAATCAGGGGATCGTCCATGTGATGGGCCCCGAGCTTGGCATCACATTGCCGGGCACAGTGATCGTTTGCGGCGACTCGCACACCGCGACCCATGGCGCGTTCGGCGCCCTGGCCTTCGGCATTGGCACCTCTGAGGTGGAGCATGTGATGGCCACCCAAACCCTGCGTCAGCTCAAGGCCAAGACTATGAAGATCGAGGTGCGTGGTCACGTGGCCGAGGGGATCACCGCCAAAGATATCGTGCTGGCCATCATAGGCAAGATAGGCATGGATGGCGGCACTGGCTATGTGGTGGAGTTCTGCGGTGAGGCGATTTCGGCCCTGTCGATGGAGGGCCGCATGACCGTCTGTAACATGGCGATCGAGATGGGGGCCAAGGCGGGTATGATAGCGCCGGATCAGACTACTATCGATTACCTCGAAGGTCGTGAGTTTGCCCCTAAGGGCGAAGCTTGGCAGCAGGCGGTCGCCGCCTGGCAGGCGCTGAAGTCTGATGATGATGCCGTGTTCGATGCCCATGTGGTGTTGGAGGCGAGCGATATCGCCCCGCAACTGACCTGGGGTACCAATCCGGGCCAGGTGGTGGCCATAGATGAGTGTGTGCCTAACCCCGCAGATGAGTCGAATCCTACGGTTAAGGCCAGTATCGAGAAGGCGCTCGATTATGTGGCGCTGACTCCTGGTACTCAGATGACAGACGTCAGCATCAACAAGGTGTTTATCGGCTCCTGTACCAACTCGCGAATCGAAGATCTGCGCTCGGCGGCTCACCAGGCCAAGGGGCGCAAGGTGGCTGAGGGCGTCACGGCAATCGTGGTACCCGGCTCTGGTCTGGTAAAAGAGCAGGCGGAGGCGGAAGGTCTGGATAAGATCTTCATCGACGCCGGGTTTGAGTGGCGCCTGCCGGGTTGCTCCATGTGTCTGGCGATGAACGATGACAGGCTGGAGGCGGGGGATCGCTGCGCCTCCACCAGTAACCGTAACTTCGAGGGGCGTCAGGGGCGCGGTAGTCGCACTCACCTGGTGAGTCCTGCCATGGCCGCCGCTGCGGCGATTGCCGGTCACTTTGTCGATATTCGCAAGCCATACTAGGAGGGAGCGATGCAACCATTTACTACACACACAGGGCTTGCGGTGATCATCGACAGTGCCAATATCGATACGGATCAGATCATCCCTAAGCAGTTTCTCTCCAAGGTCACCCGTGACGGTTTTGGGGTTCACCTGTTCCATGACTGGCGTTACCTGGATGATGCCGGCGATCAGCCTAACCCAGAGTTCAGCCTGAATCAGCCGCGCTATCGGGGGGCCTCCATCTTGCTGGCCAAGGAGAACTTTGGCTGTGGCTCGAGCCGGGAGCATGCGCCCTGGGCCCTGGCAGATTTTGGCCTTAAGGTGATCATCGCGCCTAGCTTTGCCGATATCTTCTATGGCAACGCCATCAACAACGGCCTGTTGCCGGTGCGCCTAACCGAGGCGGAGGTGGTGCAGCTAATGCAGGAGGTTGAAGCCGAAGAAGGGTCGCAGGTAAGCGTGGATCTGCAGGCGCAGACGGTGACCTCACCCTCGGGAGCAAGTTTTAGCTTCGAGATTGCTCCATCGGCGCGCCATAATTTGCTCAACGGCCTGGATGCCATAGGCATCAGCCTAGGTTATGCCGATGCGATAGCAGGTTATGAGGCCGAGATCCCAAGCTGGCGTGCCTAACTTCTAGTGCCTAATGTTTAGTGCCTAAAACCAGAAAAGGTGAGCCGGTTTTAGCGCTGTTATAGCGGGCTCATGCCAGTTGGCGTACATCTGTACCTTAGAGGATATGAATCAAGCCGATCGCAGTTTTCTGCGGTCGGCTTTTTGTTTACATTAGCGGCGATGAATCTTGTTAAGCACTTAAATTTCAGGTGTTTACGTTTGGTTTTTGCCGTGAGATTGCTAGGTGTTCAACAGCCTAGTGATTTATGCTGGTGGTTTTGTTTTTTTCAGGCGTACAAGTGTCATTTTAATGTTTCTCACTTAGTTAGTTGTTTTTATTCGTTTTTGTCTGTTTCTGTTGATTTGTTTGAATCCCATTAAGTGAACGTTGATCACATTTTTACGCTTTGGTGAGTGTTTAAAAATCGGTTGTGGTCGGTTTTTGTATGCTAATTAAGCACCTCGGTCAGCATAATTCGCTTAAATTGATTATTTGCTTGTAAAGATATTCTGCATCAGTAGACTGCGGCTCACTCAATGACTGGAGCCTTTGCTCTAGGTTGTCATAATAACAAGAGAGCCATGATGAAGAAGCATATTTTATCTTTAGCTGTTGTTGCCGCTATCGCTGCACCGCTGTCTCAAGTTCAGGCCGCTGGATTTCAACTTGCCGAATATTCTGCCACGGGTCTAGGCCGTGCCTTTGCGGGTGAGGCGGCCATGGCCGACAACGCCGCCGCGCAGGCGCGTAACCCTGCGATGTTGACCTATCTCGAGGGGCGTCAGCTATCACTGGGTGGTATCTATGTCATGCCAAACGTCGATGTCGAGGGTGATGTCACCCTGGCTTCGCCGGTACTCGGGCCACAGCCTGTCACTATGAACGCCGATGCCTTAGACGTGGCGGGCGACGCGCTGGTCCCCAACTTCTATTACTCGAATCAGCTTAACGATCAGTGGACCTGGGGCTTAGCCGTTAACTCTAACTATGGTCTGGCGACCGAGGTGCCGAGTACACATCCTACCGCGATCTTCGGTAAAGAGACCTCTGTAACCACAGTCGAGTTTAATCCTAACCTGGCTTATAAGATCTCTGAGGCCTTCTCTGTGGGCGCGGGTCTGCGTATCGTCTATGGCGAAGGTAAGATTGGCGCTTCGACACCGGCTTGGGTCGACGGTATCAAGGCGATTCCTACGCTGCCCGCCGAGGTGGCCGGCGCGCTACCACCGGGTGGCACTAGCCTGAAATCGATGGAAGGCGATGATATCGGCTATGGTTGGCAGTTGGGTGCCAGCTGGCAGATCAACCCGGCGCACCGTATCGGTCTGGCCTATCACAGTGGTGTCGAGCTGGAGCTTGATGGTCACGCCTCTGGCCTGATCTACAACGGTGGTCAGGATGTGGAGATCGAGGGTTACATGCCGCTCGAACTACCGGCCTTTGCCGAGCTTGCCTCTTTCCATCAGCTGACCGAAAACTGGGCCATGCATGCCAGTGTGAACTGGACCCAGTGGAGCGTGTTCGATCGCTTGGTGGCTTATTTCCCTGGCGAGCAGAAGCCTGTGGGTGGCCTGGAGTCTGACCTGGTGAAAGTCGAGAACTTCAAAGACAACTGGCGTTTCGCCCTGGGTACCAGTTATCAGCTAAACGATAAGTGGCTGGTACGTGGCGGTGTGGCGCTGGACAAGACGGCGGTCGAAGATGAGTATCGCACCATCACCATCCCTGATTCTGATCGTCTGTGGTTCAGTGCGGGCGCTGGCTACCAAGCCTCTAAGAACCTGACGCTGGATTTTGCCGTGACTTACATCAAGGCCCACGGCGATGCACCGATCAACGAGACCATGAACCTGATGAATCTGGCTCAGGTGAGCTTTAGCGGTGAAGCGGGTGGCGATGTCTGGCTGGTAGGTGCTCAGCTAAGCTATAAGATGTAACTCGCCTACGGATTATTGAACGCAAACCGAAATGCCTCACCTAGTGAGGCATTTTTTTATCTGAATATTTATTGGCTATCTGAACTTCATCGGATTATATTCGTCTAATTATCAACATTTTTTTAGCTTAATTGCATTCATTGATTGCCGCTCGGCTGAGGCTCTTGGGGCAATAGGTGCGATAACCAACAATAAGAGGTGTCCCATGAAACCCTATCTTCTGGCTGCAAGCATAGCGTTACTGCCACCGTCGGCCTTGGCCGACCCGAGTGCGACGCAAGTGGTGAAAGGGTTTATCGACGCCTACAACCAACACAGTGTCGAGCAGATGCTGACCCATGTATCGGACGATGTGCGGTGGATGCATATCTCTGGCAGCAAGATAGAGGTGGAAACCTCGGATAAGGCGCAGTTCGGCGCCGCCATGACAGATTATTTCGAGACCCTCACCGGCGCCCAGGCTAGCATCATAGAGCTGATCGAATCGTCTCACTTTGTCAGCACGGTAGAGCGTGTGACCTGGGAAAACGATGGTGAGCAACTCAGTCAATGCAGCATAGGGAATTTCCGTGTGCAGGACGGTAAGATCGCCGAATTCTGGTATCTGCCCGCCCACGCCTGTGACGAGCAGCTCGAGGCCGTACAGGAGGTTGAGCCAGCACCTATGGTCGATCCGAATCAGCCTAGCCAGCAGTAGCGGAGGCGTTCGTGCAGCAGAAGTATGTAATTGCGCTCGATCAGGGCACGACCAGTTCACGTACCATCATCTTCGATCATGACGCCAATGTCGTGGCCATCTCCCAACGAGAATTTTCTCAGATCTACCCTAAGGCGGGTTGGGTGGAACACGATCCCATGGAGATCTGGGCCTCCCAAAGCTCGACCCTCATCGAGGCCCTCGCCAGGGCGGGGATTCACAGCGATGAGGTGGCTGGCATCGGCATCACCAATCAGCGTGAAACCACCATCCTGTGGGACAAGAGCACAGGCAAACCTGTCTATAATGCCATCGTCTGGCAGTGTCGTCGCAGTCAGCCTCTGTGCGAATCTCTGAGAGAGGCGGGTTATGAGGAGTACATCAGGCAAAATACCGGTCTAGTGTTAGATCCCTATTTCTCGGCCACCAAGATCCGCTGGATATTGGACAATGTCGAAGGTGCTAGAGAGAAGGCCGAGGCCGGTGACTTGCTATTTGGCACCATAGATACCTGGCTGGTGTGGAAACTCACCGAGGGTAAGGTGCATGTCACCGACCCTACCAATGCCTCGCGCACCATGCTGTATAACATTCACCAGCAGGCCTGGGATCCCGTGCTCCTCGAGGCCCTGGATATTCCCGCGAGTATCCTGCCCGAGGTGAAGCCCTCCTGCACCGTGTATGGCAAGACACGTATCGCCGGGGAGGGGGGCGAGATCCCCGTGGCTGGCATCGCGGGGGATCAACAATCGGCCCTATTTGGTCAGCTGTGTATCGACGAGGGGATGGCCAAGAACACCTATGGCACAGGCTGTTTCCTGTTGATGAATACCGGCTTACAGGCGGTGCAGTCTAACCATGGCCTGTTGACCACCATCGCCGTGGGGCCTAAGGGTGAGGTGAACTATGCCCTAGAGGGCTCGGTATTCATGGGGGGCGCCACCATTCAGTGGTTACGTGATGAATTGGGACTGATTCGCGATGCCCAAGACACCGAATATTTTGCCCTCAAGGTCAATGATAACAATGGCGTGTATCTGGTGCCTGCCTTTGTGGGGCTTGGGGCGCCTTATTGGGACGCCAGCGCCCGCGGTGCCCTGGTCGGCCTTTCCAGAGGCGCCAATCGTAACCATATCATTCGCGCCGCACTCGAGGCGATCGCCTACCAGAGTCGGGATCTGCTCGATGCCATGACCAAAGACAGTGGCGTCGAGTTGAAACAGCTCAAGGTCGATGGTGGTGCCGTGGCCAACGATTTTCTGATGCAGTTCCAGGCGGACATTACCGATGTCGAGGTGCAGCGTCCTAAGGTGACGGAAACCACGGCCATGGGCGCGGCATTCTTGGCGGGGCTAGCCGTAGGCTTCTGGCAATCGACGGCCGAATTGAAGCACAAGGCGGGTGTCGAGCGCTGCTTTAATCCTGCTATTGCGGATGAAGAACGTGAGGCCTTGTATCTGGGCTGGAAACGCGCGGTTGCCCAGGTGACCAGCGAGTCACTGAGCTAGGAATATTAGACGTCGATATCGATATGGGGCAGTGGTGAATCCAGTGCCTCTTCTTCGGCCTGTTTCTGCGCCTGCTGGCGTCGCGACTGGCCGCGGCGATCATCGCGTCCGGGTCTGGGGTTGATGCGCCTGTCGCCGCGACGACGACGTTCCAGGTGGGGCGGCAGCTGCGACTGAGGCGCCTCATGGCTGTCGGCATGGATGGGATCCGTGTGTTCCGTTTGTTCCACCACACGCTTACGCTTCACGACCTGCTGTACCGGCCTTGCTAACATGGCATACAGGCTATCTAGGGAAAGCATCTCTCCTCCTTTTTAGGTTAGGTGTAACTCCTCTAACCTATCTATCGGCTGCTTTTGCTTAAAATTTAGACACCTGTTTGTTATTTTTGTTCAGAGAGCCGTTTTTACTCAAGAGGGCTGCTTTCGTTCACAAGGGGGGCTTGGGCCGGCTTTAAGGCGGGTTCGACCTCTGCCTGCGCCTTTTGCCAGTATCTTAGCTGGGCGCGGCTAGTGAGGGCGAGTTTGCCTTGGTGGCCGTTGTGCTGACAGCTGAGGCGAATCCCCTGAGCCAATAGCTCTTCCTTGAGACGCGCGCGCTCCTCTGGAGTCGGCTGTGGAGCTTGGTCCACAAAGCGCACGCGGCACATGCCACAATGACCGCCACCGCCGCACTGACTGGCGATCCGATTTCGGTCATGATTGAGGTTATCCAGCAGATTACCAGGCGCCAGAGTGATATTTTCAAGCGGCTCACCGTCGGGGGAGAGCAGAGTCAGCTGACTCTCCTTCTTGCTTGCGCGGCTAATTAGCTGCCAGCTGATATAGTCGCCTGCGGCAAGTTTACGTACCAGCACCCAGGTGCCGCTGAGTCCGAGCAGCAGGGCGGCGAAGGCAATCAGCTGGGTGGCGAGATGATTGAAGCTCACGCCATTGTCGGGGAAATAGTCGATAAAATGCAGCATGAAGAGTAGCTGCTTGAATCCTGAGCCTAAATTCTCATGGGCCTTGACCTGGCCGCTCTGACCATCGATGAAGATCTGCGTGCTCCGCTCATCGTGAGTGTCGATGCGGTAGAAGGCCGGATTGCCCCCATAGCGCTGCGCCGCTGCCTCATCGAGTATCGGCTCGAATAAGACAGCTTCTTCCCGGTAACTCTGCTTGGCAAGTCGCGTCAATTGCTCCCTATTGAGGTTTACCGCCTCGCCGGTATCGGCCCAAAAGGCATGGCTCCCGTTGCTCGTCTTGATGCGATAGATGGGGCGATCGAGCAGTGTATTGAGCTCGACCCGTTTAAGGTCTATCTGCTTGGTGCCACTGCCTGTGAGCTGCGTCGTTATCTCGGCAAGCGTCACTTTGGGGGAAATCAACTGGGCCTTTGCGGGCTTGGCGCGCAGGGCGTTGGCATCTAGTAATGGATCGTCAATCAGGTTAAATGCCAGGCCGGTCAGGGTCCAGATGAGAAACTGGGCACCGACGATGAGGCCCAGGATGCGATGTATGCTTCTCGCGTTAATCATATTTAGACTCATGCGGCCTCCTCCTCGCCACGCTTAAAGGCGATGAGCAGAAGCAGGGCACCGGAAAGCGCCGTGAGTAGTGCCAGCAGGCTAAAGCCTGTCAGTAATGGATTGTGCACATCTTCTCGGGTGTCATAGTCCATGATGTGTAGCATCCACATGACATCGAACAGACGCCAGAAGTCGTGGCGCTTGGTGACCAACTCACCGCTACTGGCCGAGATATAGAGGCGTGAGTCGAAGGCATCGTTTAGGTTTATCTGCCACAAGGGCAGATGTCGTCCGCCGACTTCGGCGGGTGCCGACTCGGTTAACAGCTCGGCGCTGGCGGCGGATAAGTTGCCAGGGTAGAGGCGGGCGGCGACCTTCATGGCCGCCTGCTGGCTTAATGGTTCAAGCGACTCACCATCTCGTCCCGAGAGGTACAGGGGCTTACCTGCTAGATTGAGTTTATAGACAGGGCCGAGCGCGGTAGGCAGCAGCTCGAGCTTGGTGGCCTCGGGATAACGCGAGAGGATTGCCTCGGGTGAAATGCTGGCGAGTTTTCCCTCTAGGGTGAGTTGACTGTCATCGACGAGATGATCGCCATGGATATAGTCGATATCCATCAGCACCATGTAGAGACCGGAAATTAACCAGATGAGCAGTTGTGCCCCGAGAAAGAGGGTCAACCATTTGTGTGATTTTCGAAGCCAGCGGCCTTGTTTGGGAGTCAGCATAATTTTGTGTTTTTATTGGCCATCATAGGGATCAAGCGGCGTTTGAGCAAGCCATAATGGCTCAGAGTCCAATCGTTTAGGGTCGAACAGGCATACAAGTTTCATCTGCCTATGTGGATCCTGGCGATCATGGCCTCAATTTGGGACGGCGATCCACTTATCGATCCACTAAAGCCTGTAGGCCCTCCACTTCTGTTTGTTTTTTCAACATATTTGTCCTCGAAATTCCCACAAATCTCCCCTGGTTTGACTGTAGTTACAAATTTACAAACTGGCTGCTAACCCGCTTGAATACTGGCTTTATAAATGGTTGCATCCCTTGACAATGCTTGCACACTATCTCTAAACTTAGCATTTGTGGGAAATTGTGGATATTTGTGGATCTATTAACCAGAAAAACAAGGACGAGCTAACGTGTTTCGTGGAGCGAGTGCTATTAATCTTGACGCCAAAGGCCGGATCGCGATCCCCAAGCGATACCGCGAGAGCCTGCACGTCGAATTTAATAGCCAGCTGGTGATCACGGTCGACTTCGACGCCGCCTGTTTACTCATCTATCCACTCGAGGCTTGGAAACAGATAGAAGCCAAGCTGTTATTGCTGTCAGATACCCAGGGACCCGAGCGCGCCATGAAGCGGCTGCTACTCGGTTATGCCCATGAGTGCGAGTTAGATAGCAATGGTCGCATTTTACTTCCCCCACCGCTACGTCAATACGCCAATCTGGAAAAGCACGCGATGCTGGTGGGCCAGTTGAACAAGTTTGAGCTGTGGGATGAGGCGGCCTGGCAGCAACAGATTGAACTTAGCCGTGAAACGATTCAAAGCGATGCCTTTGCCAACAGCGAGCGTTTGGCGGACTTCTCTTTGTGATAAGAGAATAACCATAAGTTAAAGAAGAGAGCGATGACTCAAGAATTTGCGCATTTATCCGTGCTGCTGACGGAAACGGTAGCCGGACTCAACATCAAGCCTGACGGCATCTATATCGATGGCACCTTCGGTCGCGGCGGACACTCGCGCGAAGTGCTCAAGCAACTTGGCCCCAATGGCCGCCTGGTTGCCATAGATCGCGATCCTCAGGCGATCGCTGCCGCAGAGCAATTTGCCGATGATGCGCGCTTCTCTATCGTTCACGGTGGATTTGGCCAGTTGGCCCAATATGTCGACGATCTGGGCCTGAGAGGCAAGATCGACGGCATACTGTTCGATTTCGGTGTCTCTTCGCCGCAACTCGACGATGCCGAGCGTGGCTTTAGCTTCCTGCGTGACGGTCCGCTGGACATGCGCATGGATAACTCCCAGGGGGAGACGGCTGCCGAGTGGCTGGCCCGCGCCGAGATAGAAGATATGGCCTGGGTATTTAAGACCTATGGCGAGGAGAAGAACGCTCGCCATATCGCCCGCTGCATCGCCGCCGACAGAGACAAGACGCCTTTCCTGCGTACCAAGGAGCTGGCGGATCTGATTGCCAGGGTGAGCAAGAGCAAGGAGCGCAACAAGCATCCGGCCACCCGCGTATTTCAGGCGATCCGTATCTATATCAACAGCGAGCTGGAGCAGATCGATCAGGCGCTGGAAGGCGCGGTGACCGTGTTGGCTCCTCATGGACGCCTGTCGGTGATCAGCTTCCATTCGCTGGAAGATCGCATGGTGAAGCGCTTCATTCGCCGCCATAGCCAGGGCGAGTCGGTACCCCATGGGTTGCCGCTCACCGAGGCGGAAATTAATAAGACACGATTACTCAAGGCCGTGGGTAAGGCAATTAAGCCGTCGGCCGAAGAAATTGACCGTAATGCCAGGGCGCGTAGCTCAGTGTTGCGGGTTGCCGAGCGATTAGAGTACTAATCCCGTCGAGCAGACGTGAGAGACTAGGGGAACGCTAGTGAGTAAGTCACAACTTAACCTGACTCGTATCGTATTACTCGATCTTTGGCATCACAAGTGGGTGCTCTTGATGGCTTTTATTGTGATCGCGAATGCCGTTTTGGTGGTTTACACCAGCCATTCCAGTCGCAAATACACCAGCCAGTGGGATCAGTTGCTGCAAGAGCGCGACCGCTTGGATATCGAATGGCGCAACCTGTTGCTGGAAGAGCAGTCGCAGTCGGAACACAGTCGGGTGACACGGATTGCCACGAAAGAGCTGGACATGAAGCGGCCGTTACCCAATGAAGAAGTGGTGGTGAGAGTACCATGAGCAAGCAGGCGAAACGTAAACAGAAACCACAGCTGATCCACTGGCGTCTCTACGTCGTGGTCGGTTTCGTGTGTCTGCTGTTTACCAGCCTGGTGGGCCGCGCCGCCTATATTCAGATCATCGAGCCGGAAAAGCTGCGTCACGAGAGTGACATGCGCACCCTGCGCACCACGAGCAACGAGGTGCATCGCGGCATGATCACCGACCGCAACGGTGAGATGCTGGCGGTCAGTGTGCCGGTCAAGGCTGTCTATGCCGATCCTAAGGTGGTGCATGATCGCAACGGTTTCGCCGATATGCGTCGTTGGCAGGCGCTGGCCGATGTGCTGCACGAGCCCAAGGAGGAGATCCTGGCGCGGGTGCAGTCTAACCCCAAGAAACGTTTTACCTACCTCAAGCGCCAAGTTACCCCGGCGGTGGCCGAGTATATCAAGCAGCTTAAGCTGCCCGGCGTCTATCTCAAGGCAGAGTCGCGTCGCTACTATCCTACAAGTGAGATCAGCGCGCAGTTGGTGGGCCTGACCAATATCGACGACGTGGGTATCGAGGGGATCGAGAACACCTATAACGACTGGCTCACCGGCACGCCGACCAAACACAAGGTGCGTAAATCCCGTGACGGTCACGTCGTCGAGCGTCTGGATACGGTGCAAACCGGCGAAAGCTCTAACGATCTGGTGCTGAGTATCGATCAGCGCATCCAGCAGCTGGCCTATCGCGAGATTAAGCGTGCCACAGAGATCAACCAGGCCACCTCGGCCTCAATCGTGGTGCTCGACGTGCACACGGGTGAGGTGTTGGCCATGGCAAACACCCCAAGCTATAACCCCAACTCCCGCGATAACCTGCAAAGCTATCGTATGCGTAACCGTGCCCTGACCGACGCCTATGAGCCGGGATCCACCATCAAGCCCTTCGTGGTCGCCGCGGCGCTCGAGGCGGGTACCATCAAGGAAGATCAGATCTTCAAGACGCATCCGGGTCGCGTACGTATCGGCGGCAAGATAGTGCGTGACGGCCGTAACTACGGCGACATGTCCCTGGGTGATGTATTAGTGCATTCCAGTAACGTGGGGATGACGCAGATCGCCCTGTCGATGCCGGTGCAGGAGCTGCTGGGTTACTACCAGGCCATGGGGCTGGGTAACTATTCGGGCATCAACCTGCCAGGTGAGAGTGCCGGTCTCATCCATGATCGTCGTCGTTGGTCCGATTTCGAGCGGGCAACCCTCTCCTTTGGTTATGCCCTGACGGTGACTCCGCTGCAGATCGCCCGCATGTACGCCATGCTGGGCAGTGGTGGCGTGTTGTATCCCTCTTCGATTCTCAAGCTTAAGAAGGCGCCCGAGGGGGATCAGGTGATCTCGCCCGAGGTGGCTCGCAGCGTGATGCAGATGCTGATCGGTGTCACCGAGCCTGGCGGTACCGCTAAGAAGGCCCATATCGACGGCTATCCGGTTGCGGGGAAGACGGGTACCGCCCGTAAGGCCGTGGCCGGTGGCTATGGCGAAGATTATGTCGCCCTGTTTGCCGGGGTCGCGCCTGTGCACAACCCAAGACTCGCCATGGTTGTGGTGGTCAATGAGCCTAAGGGCGATCGTTATTATGGCGGCGATGTGGCCGCTCCCGTGTTTGCCAAAGTGATGTCAGGGGCACTACAGATGTTAAATGTTGAGCCGATCAGTGCTCGAGAAAAAGTTCAATTGGCCGGTAATGTCAGGAGGGGCGAATAATGCAGCTGTGCGATCTCCTTGCCCCCTGGTTTCACTACGCCGGCGGTGAGTCACTCAGTCATCTGACGCTGGATAGCCGAGAGATAGGCCAAGGCAGTGTGTTTGTTGCCGTGCCCGGCCACAGCGTCGATGGACGGGACTTTGTCGACGCCGCCCTTTCACAGGGAGCCGTGGCGGCACTGATTCATACCGACGATCCGGCGCTGCATGGCAAGGTGACTCAAGAAGACGGCCTAAGGATCTACTTTTTTCAGCTGCAACGGCAGCTGTCGGCACTCGCCTCCCAACTCTATGTGCTGGGGCTGGACAGAATCAAGCTGATCGGCGTGACGGGCACCAATGGTAAGACATCGGTGACCCAACTGATCGCTCAGCTGAGCCAAGGTTTGAGCCAGCCGAGCGCCGTCATGGGCACCCTGGGCAACGGCATGTGGGGACAGCTGGTCGATAGCGGCAACACCACGGCCGACCCGATCACTGTGATGCGTCAGCTCAAGGAGTTTGACCAACAGGGCGCGGCTGTCTGTGCCATGGAGGTCTCCAGTCATGGCCTGGTGCAGGGACGTGTCGATGCCGTGCCCTTTGACGTGGCCGTGTTTACTAACCTAAGCCGGGATCACCTGGATTATCATGGCTCTATGGATGCCTATGGCGCAGCCAAGCAGCGCCTGTTTAGATTCAGCTCCCTAAGCCATGGTTTGATTAACCTAGACGATCCCGTGGGGCGTCAGTGGATACAGGATAAACGCTGTAAGGGGCTGGTGGGCTTTAGCATTCAGGGCCAGGAAGGCGCCTCCATCTATACCAAAGCGGTCAGGCAACATGCTCAGGGCGTTAGCGCGACGCTAGTCTGGCCCGAAGGCGAGGCGAAAATCGACTCGCCGCTACTGGGCACCTTTAACCTGTCTAATCTAGTGGCGGCCCTGGGGGCACTCTATCTGAGCGGATACTCGATGGCGCAGCTGCTGACTCAGGTATCCAGCCTTAAGCCTGTGGCGGGACGCATGGAGCGTTTCACCACTCAAGACGGCGTTACCCTAGTGGTGGACTATGCCCATACGCCGGATGCCATAGAGCAGGCGCTTAAGGCCCTGCGCGGTCATTGCCGCGGCAAGTTGTGGTGCGTCTTCGGTTGTGGTGGCGACCGTGACAAGGGCAAGCGTCCCCTGATGGCCCGCGCCGCCGAAGACAACGCCGATTGCGTCATGGTCACCAGCGATAATGCGCGTAGCGAAGATCCCATGGTGATCATCAATGATGTGCTGGCCGGGCTAAACAAGCCGCAGGTAGCCTTGACTCAAGTCGATAGACAAAAGGCGATCCGCGAGGTGGTGACCCTGGCATCCGGCGGCGATCTGATTTTGCTGGCCGGCAAGGGCCATGAGACCTATCAGGAGATCGCCGGCAAACGCCTGGATTATGATGAACGTGCCCTAGCGGCAGCCATTGCGAGGGGCGGCAAATGATTCCACTGCGACTGTCAGAATTAGCCAAGGTGCTCGGTGCCCAACATGTTGGCGATGATCTTAGCGTCAGCAAGGTCTCGAGCGATAGCCGTGTGGTGGACTCTCAAACCCTGTTCGTCGCCCTCAAGGGTGAGCGTTTCGATGCCCATAATTTTGCCGCCAAGGCGGTGGCCGATGGCGCCAGCGCCCTACTGGTCGAGCGTGAGCTGCCGATAGCGGCGCCTCAGCTTGTTGTCACCAACAGCCAGAAGGCTATGGGCCAGATAGGCGCCTATGTGAAGCAGTGTGTCGCGCCCAAGAGCGTGGCCCTCACCGGCTCCAATGGCAAGACCAGCGTGAAGGAGATGGTGGCGACCATATTGTCGACCCAGCATCAGGTGCTTTACACCGCAGGCAACTTCAACAACGAAGTGGGCGTGCCTTTGACCCTGCTGCGTCTCGAGCCGCAACACGAATACGGGGTGTTCGAATTAGGCGCCAATCATCTCGGTGAGATTAATTACACTTCATCTTTAGTGCAACCCGATGTGGCGATGGTTAATAATGTCGCCTCGGCGCATCTCGAGGGATTTGGCTCGCTGGAAGGCGTGGCTAAGGCCAAGTCGGAGATCTTCCTCCACCTGGCTAAGGATGGTGTCGCCGTGATCAATGCCGACGACGCATTTGCCGATGTGATGCGCCGCGCGGCCGCTAGCCATACCCAGTTGAGTTTTTCTTCCCAGGGGAATCCAGTAGATGTCAGCGCCGACGAGCTCAGTGCAGATGCCTTGGGCTGTTATCGCTTTTGGCTCAGTTACCGAGGCGAGCGGCGTCAGGTCAGCCTGCCGCTGTCTGGTCGTCATCAGGTGAGCAATGCCCTGGCGGCAACCAGCATCTGTTTGGCGCTGGGATTGTCACTGGATGAGATAGTTCAAGGACTGATGCAGCTGCAACCCGTGAAGGGCCGTATGCAGCCGACCCGTCTGGGACGCTTCTTGCTGATTGACGATACCTATAACGCCAATCCGGCCTCTGTGGGGGCGGCAATCGACTGGCTTCAAGAAATTGAAGGAAATCGCTGTTTAGTGCTGGGCGATTTAGGCGAATTAGGTGACAATGCGTCCCTTTTACATCGGCAGCTGGGCGAGAAGGCCAAGCAGCAGGGGATCGATGCCTTGTATTCACTGGGAGAGTTGAGTCGGGCGAGTAGCGAGGCTTTCGCCGGCAAGCACTTCACCGACTTAGATGCATTGGTTGTTGATTTAGTTAGTTATTTTAACCAGTTAACCGGCAAGGTGACTGTGTTAGTTAAGGGGTCTCGAAGCGCCAAGATGGAGCGGGTTGTCGAGGCTCTCATTGCCGCCTTTGAGCGCAAGGAGTTGTTTTAATGCTGGTTTATCTGGCTGATTATCTAACCCAGTTTTATTCTGGGTTTAACGTTTTCTCTTATGTGACCTTCAGGGCGATCCTGGGGCTGTTGACCGCCATGGTGTTTAGCCTGTGGTGGGGGCCTAAGATGATCGAGCGTCTGCAACTGCTGCAGATAGGTCAGGTGGTCCGTAACGAAGGCCCCGAGTCCCATTTTGCCAAGCGCGGCACGCCAACCATGGGCGGCCTGTTGATCTTGGCTGGCGTGTTCATCAGTGTGCTGCTCTGGGGTGATTTGGGTAGCCGCTATGTGTGGGTCATGCTCTTCGTGCTGGGCGCCTTTGGCTTGATCGGCTTTATCGACGATTACCGCAAGGTGGTCCGTAAGGACACCAAGGGGCTTATTGCGCGCTGGAAGTATATCTTGCAGTCCCTGGCGGCCCTGGCGATTGCCTTCTACCTGTATGCCTCTGCCGGTAATGCCGGTGAGACTCAGTTAGTGCTGCCCTTCTTCAAAGATGTGATGCCGCAGCTGGGCGCTTTCTTCATTCTGCTGGCCTACTTCACCATTGTCGGCTCGAGCAATGCGGTGAACCTGACCGACGGTCTCGATGGGCTGGCGATTATGCCTACCGTGATGGTTGCGGCGGCCTTTGCGCTGATCGCCTATCTGTCGGGCCATGTGCAGTTTGCTAACTATCTGCATATTCCTTATCTGCCAGGCTCGGGTGAGCTGGTGATCGTCTGCACCGCCATCGTCGGCGCAGGCTTAGGCTTCCTTTGGTTCAACACCTATCCGGCTCAGGTCTTCATGGGCGACGTGGGGTCGCTGTCTCTGGGCGCGGCGCTTGGCACCATCGCCGTATTGGTGCGCCAGGAGATCTTACTGGTGATCATGGGCGGCGTATTTGTGATGGAGACGGTTTCAGTGATCCTGCAGGTCGGCTCTTATAAGTTACGCGGCCAACGCATCTTCAGGATGGCACCCATACATCATCACTATGAGCTGAAAGGTTGGCCCGAACCCAGAGTGATCGTGCGTTTCTGGATCATCTCCCTCTTCCTGGTGTTGCTAGGCCTAGCAACCTTAAAGTTAAGGTAAGACGCCATGGCGAGTCAGTACAAGCACATCGTTTTAGGATTGGGAGCCACAGGGCTCTCGGTGGTGCGTTATTTAATTAAGCAGGGCATCACGCCATTGGTGATGGACAGTCGTGAGAATCCGCCGGGTCGTGAGACCCTGAGCCAGGAGTTTCCCGAGGTGCTATTGCTCACCGGCGGCTTCGATTGTCGCTACCTAGTGCAGGCCAGTCAGATAGTCGTTAGCCCTGGCATTCCGCTGGATACCGCCGAGGTGCGCGCGGCAGTGGACATGGGGATAGATATCGTCGGCGACGTCGAGTTATTTGCCAGAGCCTTGCAGGGCCGTGAGCCCTGCGTCATAGGCATTACCGGCTCTAACGGCAAGTCGACCGTGACCACACTCGTGGGCGAGATGGCGGCTAAGGCGGGCATCAAGGTGGCCGTGGGCGGCAACATCGGTGTGCCTGTGCTGGATCTGCTCGAGGGCGATAATGAGCTGTTCGTGCTTGAGCTGTCGAGTTTTCAGCTTGAGACCACGGCTAGCCTCAACTGCATCAGCGCCACCTGTCTGAATATCAGCGAAGATCATATGGACAGGTATTCGGATCTCGAGAGCTATCGTCAGGCCAAGCTGCGTCTGTATGACCAGACCAAGCTGGCTATCTTCAATCGCGACGATCTGCTGACCCGCCCCAACGAGCCGATGAACCAGAACAGTTTCGGCCTCTCTCTGCCCGAGGGCGACGAGTGGGGGGTTAACCATGGCATCTTAGTGCATGGCTCCACCGAATATGTCGCCGCCGATCAGGTCGCGCTGGTCGGTAGTCACAATCAGGCCAACTTGCTGGTTGCCATGGCGTTGGCCGATAGCGCCGGCGTGGAGAAGGCAGCCATGGTCGAGGTGGCAAAACAGTTTAAGGGACTGGCACATCGCTGCGAACTGGTGGGCAAACACCTGGGCGTGAGTTATGTGAACGACTCCAAGGCGACCAATGTGGGTGCGACTATAGCGGCCCTGCAGGGGCTGAGTGAGCATCAGGGGCAGATTATTTTAATCGCCGGCGGTGACGGTAAGGGCGCCGACTTCTCGGTGCTGCGCAGCGTGCTGCTGGATGTGGCTCAGGTGATCACCCTGGGCAAGGACGGCGACAGGATTGCCGAGCAGTTTGATGGCGCCATTCGCGTGGAGTCGATGCAAGAGGCGGTGACTCAGGCGGCCAGCTTGGCCAAGCCTGGCGACCTCGTGTTGCTGTCACCGGCCTGCGCCAGTTTGGATATGTACGCCAACTTCATGGCCAGGGGCGATGATTTTCGCGCCCAGGTGGCCGCGTTGGCCCAAGAGGTGATGCATGCGTAGCGACGAGCGTCAACTAAGCCTGTTTGGTAGCTCCCTTAGCTGGTCGCTGCCGAACCTGTTTAGTCAACGCGAGGCGCCGGGCATGCAGCTCTATGATAGAGCCCTGCTGTTTGCGGTCATCTCTCTGATCAGTTTCGGCTTCATCATGGTGATGTCGGCCTCTATGCCAGAGGCCACGAGTCTGACGGGGAATCCTTACCACTTCGTGTGGCGCCATGTGGCCTACCTGGTGGGCTGTGCCCTGATTGCCGCCGTGGTGTTACAGATAGAGATGCATAGCTGGCAGCAGCTGAGCCCAATCATGCTGCTGGTTGTTGGTATCATGTTGGTGGCGGTGCCGATCGTCGGGACCACGGTAAACGGCGCGACCCGCTGGTTGTCGGTTGGTCCTATTCGTATTCAGGTCGCCGAGTTGGCCAAATTTGTCTTTGCCGTGTATATGGCTGGCTATCTGGTGCGTCGTCATCAGGAGGTGCGGGAAAACGCCAAGGGTTTCTATAAGCCGATTGCCGTGTTTGCCGTGTATGCCTTCCTGATCCTGCTGCAGCCGGATCTCGGCACTGTGGTGGTGCTGTTTGTCGGCACTGTGGGCCTTTTGTTTTTAGCCGGTGCAAGATTGCTCGACTTCTTCGCGCTGATCTTGACCGGGGCGATGGCCTTCGTCGGCCTGGTATTGCTGGAGCCTTACCGTATGCGACGGGTGACCTCGTTTCTGGATCCCTGGCAGGATCCCTTCGGTAGCGGTTATCAGCTTACCCAATCGCTGATGGCCTATGGCCGCGGCGACTGGTTAGGGCAGGGCTTGGGCAACAGTATTCAGAAACTGGAATACCTGCCCGAGGCCCACACAGATTTTATCTTCGCCGTGATCGGTGAAGAGCTTGGCTTTCTCGGCATTATTGCCGTGTTGTCGGTTTTGCTGTTTGTCGCCCTGAGGGCGATTAAGCTGGGCAACTTGTGTCTGCTCGGTGACAGGGCATTCGAGGGCTATCTGGCCTATGCCATCGGCATCTGGATCTGTTTCCAGACCGTGGTCAACGTGGGCGCCAGCATAGGCATGTTGCCGACTAAAGGTTTGACCCTGCCCTTTATCAGCTACGGTGGCAGTAGCCTGTGGGTGATGACGGCGGCGGCAATGATATTGATCCGTATCGATCATGAGAGAAGATTAAGCCTGATTCAGGCGGTACAAGGCAAGGTGAAGTAGATGGCGCTAGAGAAACGTATTTTGATCATGGCAGGTGGCACGGGCGGACACGTGTTCCCGGCGCTAGCCGTGGCCAAAGCGTTAGCCAAACAGGGCTGGCAGGTACGCTGGCTGGGCACCGCCGATCGTATGGAGGCGCGTCTGGTGCCTCAACATGGTTTCGATATCGATTTCATAGATATCAAGGGGGTGCGTGGCAACGGCCTTATCCGTAAGCTCGCGGCGCCCTTTAAGATCTTGCGTTCCATCATGCAGGCGCGTGAGGTGATAAAAGAGTTCAAGCCCGATGTGGTGCTGGGCATGGGCGGTTTTGCCAGTGGCCCGGGTGGGGTTGCCGCCAAGCTAAGCGGTATTCCCTTGGTGCTCCATGAGCAAAACGCCATCCCAGGCATGACCAACAAGCTGTTGTCGCGTATCGCCAGCCGTGTGCTGTGCGCCTTCGAGAACACCTTCGAGGGCAGTGCCGAGGTGGTGGGTAACCCAATCCGCAGCGAGCTGATTGCCCTGGGGCGTAGCGAGCAGACAAGTGTCCAAGACGATGCGCTGCGGGTCTTGGTGGTCGGCGGCAGCTTGGGCGCCAAGGTATTTAATGACCTGATGCCAAGCGTGACGGCTGCGGTGGCGCAGCATCATTCGATCACAGTATGGCACCAGGTGGGTAAGGGCAATCAGGCGCAGGTCGAGGCGGAATATCTTCAGCTGGGACAGTCCGGCAGCGTCAAGGTGGCCGAGTTTATCGATGATATGGAAGCGGCCTATCGCTGGGCCGACGTGATTCTGTGCCGGGCTGGCGCCCTGACAGTGTCAGAGGTGGCGGCGGTAGGCTTACCGAGTCTGCTGGTGCCTTATCCCCATGCGGTGGATGATCACCAGACCAAGAATGCCCAGGTCTTGGTGGAAGCGGGCGGCGCATTTTTGCTGCCACAGACAGTATTAGATCGTGAAAAATTGATCAGCAAGTTGCAGATCTTGGCGTCAGACCGTAAGGCCCTCATCGAGATGGGGCAGCTGGCCAAGAGTGTTGCTGTGTTAGATGCCACAGAGCGGGTCGCCGATGTGTGTATTACGCTGGCAAGTAAGGAAAAAGATGATTAAAACCGAAGAGAAGTACGCCCAATTAAGAACCATCATTCCAGAGATGCGTCGCGTCAAGCGGATCCACTTTGTGGGGATCGGCGGCGCGGGTATGGGCGGTATTGCCGAGGTATTGGTAAACGAAGGTTATCGTCTTAGTGGTTCCGATATCGCCGAGAACGCCGTGACGGCGCGTCTTAAACGACTCGGTGCGGCGATCTTCATCGGTCACCATGCCGATCAGGTTGAGGGTGCCGATGTGGTGGTGGTTTCCACGGCTATCGATGCCAGTAACCCAGAGATTTTAGCGGCCCAGGAGCGACGCATCCCTATCGTGCGCCGGGCAGAGATGTTGGCCGAGCTGATGCGTTATCGCCATGGTGTGGCGGTGGCCGGTACTCACGGCAAGACGACCACGACCAGCCTTATCGCCAGCGTCTATGGTCAGGCCGAGCGGGATCCTACCTTCGTGATCGGCGGCCTGCTTAACAGTGCCGGTACCAATGCCCGTCTGGGTAAGAGCCGCTACCTGATCGCCGAGGCGGACGAGAGCGATGCCAGCTTCCTGCATCTGCAGCCCATGGTGAGTGTGGTGACCAACATAGAAGCCGACCACATGGATACCTATGAGGGGGATTTCGAGAAGCTGAAATCCACCTTTGTCGATTTTCTGCATAACCTGCCCTTCTATGGGGTGGCCGTGGCCTGCATCGATGATCCTGTGGTGAGAGAGATATTGCCACGCATCGGCCGTAAGGTAGTGACCTATGGTTTCAGCGATGATGCCGATGTGCAGGCGCTTAACTTCGAGCAGCAGGGCTACAGTTCACGCTTTACCGTGCGCCGTGAAGGCATGACGGATCTGGAACTGCGGGTTAACCTGCCCGGTCGTCACAATGTGCTCAACGCCCTGGCCGCGATTGCCGTGGCGACAGAAGATGAGGTTGAAGATGAGGCGATCATCCGTGCCCTGGATGAGTTTCAGGGTATAGGTCGTCGTTTCCAGCAGCTGGGTGAATTTACTACGGCCGCGGGCGAGGTGATGCTGGTCGATGACTATGGTCATCACCCCAGCGAGGTGGCGGCAACCATTAAGGCGGCACGTTCCGGCTGGCCAGACAAACGTCTGGTGATGATCTATCAGCCCCACAGATATAGCCGCACCCGAGATCTCTATGATGATTTTGTCGAGGTGTTGGCCCAGGTAGATTGCCTGCTGTTACTCGATGTCTATAGTGCCGGAGAGGCGCCTGTGCCGGGGGCGGATAGTCGTGCCCTGTGCCGCTCGATTCGTCAGCGTGGCCAGATAGATCCTATCTTCGTGGCCGAACCTGAGCAGCTGCAGACCATTCTGCCTGGTGTGTTGCAAGAGGGCGATCTGCTGCTGACTCAAGGGGCCGGCAATATCGGCGCTGTGAGTCGTCAACTGGCCGATGCCGGGTTGCAGTTTGAGTCGGAAAACCAATGAGGTTGAGGGCATCTTGCCCTGGCCTCGATGAAGCTTTTGACGCTAGAGGTGAGGTAGTTATAATGGCCGGTTCCTTACGACTGCCCTCTGGTAGTAAATTGATTGATTTTTATACATTAAATGATGCGTTAGGGCGATAAGCAGTGTCCTTAAGAGAGCTAGGTAGCCGTTGGAAAAGTAGGTTGGGACAGGTCGATTGGTACCTGTGTTTCGGCTTGATTTTTCTTTTCCTGGTGCTGTGTGGCTTGTCGATGGGAGGCTGGAAGCTACACCTGGTGTTGAACGATGCCGATGCCCTGCCTATCGAGGCGGTGGCGATAAAGGGTGACAGGCAGTTTACCAGCGATGCCGAGATACGCAGTGCGCTGCAGGATCTGATGCAGAGAAGCTTCTTCTCGGCGGATGTGAACCAGGTGCAGCAGGCGCTGGAGAATCTGCCCTGGGTCTACCACGCCTCGGTACGGCGCGAGTGGCCTGCAAAGTTGAAGGTGTATCTGGTGGAGCAGACGCCGGTCGCCCAATGGAACGAGACAGATTGGCTCAACGAGCAGGGGCAGGTGTTTAAGGCGCCGCTGCGTGAGGGTATAGGCCAGTTACCCAATCTGGTCGGCCCGGAAGACCAGGCGAAGTCAGTGTTGACTAACTATCGCCAGGTGAGTGAATTATTGAAGATCAACGGGTTCGATTTGGCCCGTTTAGAGTTAAGCCCCAGACATGCCTGGCTAGCCGTGCTGGCCAACGGCATAGAGTTGAAGCTGGGAAGGGAAGATAAGATGGCAAGGGTGCAGCGCTTTATCCATGTGTATCCCACATTGGTGAAACAGGATAAGCCCGTTGCCCGAGTCGATTTGCGCTACGATACCGGATTGGCCGTAGGTTGGGATGAAGCACAAGATGAGAGCCGTTAATTAATGACCAAGAATCAAGATAGAAATCTGATCGTTGGATTAGACATAGGAACGTCCAAAGTTGCTGTGATCATCGGTGAGGTATTACCCGATGGCGAGATCAGTGTGGTCGGCCTCGGCAGTCACCCCTCTCGCGGCATGGATAAGGGCGGGGTGAACGATCTCGACTCTATCGTGCGTAGTGTGCAACGTGCACTGGATCAGGCCGAGTTGATGGCCGACTGTCAGGTGGCTTCGGTCTACCTGGGGATCTCGGGTAAGCATATCCAGTGTCAGAACGAAAACGGCATGGTGTCGATTAATGACGAAGAGGTGACTCAGGAAGACGTGGACAACGTTATCCATACCGCCCGCTCGGTGAAGATCCCGACGGAGCGCCGTATTCTGCACGTCTTGCCACAAGAGTACGCCATCGATGTTCAGGACGGTATCCGCAGCCCTATAGGTATGTCGGGTATGCGTATGGAAGCCAAGGTGCATATCGTTACCTGCGCCAACGACATGGCCAAGAACATTACCAAGAGCGTCGAGCGTTGTGGCCTGAAGGTTGATGACCTGGTGTTTTCGGCGATCGCCTCGGCAGATGCCGTGCTCACCGATGATGAGAAAGATCTGGGTGTCTGTCTGGTAGATATGGGCGGTGGCACCACAGATATCACCATTTACACCAATGGTGCCCTGCGTCACTGCGCCGTGGTGCCTGTGGCGGGGAATCAGGTAACCAGCGATATCGCCAAGATCTTCCGCACGCCGTTGTCACACGCCGAGCAGATCAAGGTGCAATACGCCAGCGCCAGAAGCGCCATGGTGAGCCGCGAAGACAGCATCGAAGTGCCATCGGTGGGCGGACGCCCATCGCGCACCATGTCGCGCCATACCTTGGCCGAGGTGGTTGAGCCTAGGTACCAAGAGCTGTTTGAGCTGGTGCGTAAAGAGTTGCGAGACTGCGGCCTGGAAGATCAGGTCGCCGCCGGTATCGTGTTGACAGGTGGCACCGCCTCTATCGAGGGGGCGGTAGACGTCGCCGAGGCGACCTTTGGCATGCCTGTCAGAGTCGCCGAACCACTGCCGGTGAAAGGATTATTTGAATATGTGAACCAACCCATCTACTCCACGGGTGTTGGGTTGTTACATTATGGTGCAAGACGAGTGCTCGAGCGACAGTTCGAGCGCCCAGAGCGCCAAGGGGTGACCAGCCTTTGGAATCGGGTCCAGAGCTGGTTTAAGGGTGAGTTTTAAGGTTAATAACGCAGACTAAAACGGAGAAAAGACCATGTTTGAGATCATGGATAGTCATTCCGATGAGGCGGTGATCAAGGTCATCGGCGTCGGTGGCGGTGGTGGTAACGCCGTCGAGCATATGGTGAAACACAATATCGAGGGTGTTGAGTTCGTTGCAACCAATACCGATGCCCAGGCGCTACGTAAATCGGCGGCGGGCACCACCATTCAGTTGGGGCGTGATGTCACCAAGGGTCTTGGCGCAGGCGCCAACCCAGAGATAGGTCGCCTGGCGGCCGAAGAAGACAGAGAGAACATCCGCAGCGCGATTAAGGGTTCGGACATGATCTTTATCGCCGCCGGTATGGGTGGTGGTACGGGTACAGGTGCCGCACCTGTCGTGGCCGAGATCGCCCGTGAAGAGGGGATCCTCACCGTTGCCGTGGTGACTAAGCCTTTCCCATTCGAAGGCAAGAAGCGTATGTCTTATGCCGACCAGGGCATCGAGATGCTGGCCAAGCATGTGGACTCGCTGATCACCATTCCAAACGAGAAGCTGCTTAAGGTCCTGGGCCGTGGCACCTCATTGCTCGACGCCTTCGCAGCGGCGAACAACGTGTTGCTTGGTGCGGTACAAGGTATCGCCGAGCTGATCACCCGTCCGGGTCTGATTAACGTCGACTTTGCCGACGTTAAGACTGTGATGTCTGAGATGGGCAATGCCATGATGGGTACAGGTGTGGCGAGCGGTGAAGATCGCGCCGAAGAAGCCGCCGAAGCTGCCGTGGCCAGTCCGCTGCTGGAAGATATCGACCTGGCTGGTGCCCGTGGCGTATTGGTGAACATTACTGCCGGTATGGACATGAGCATCGAAGAGTTCGAGACAGTGGGTAACCATGTTAAGGCTTATGCGTCAGACAATGCGACTGTGGTTGTGGGTGCGGTTATCGACCCAGAGATGAGCGATGAGCTGCGTGTAACGGTTGTGGCAACCGGTATCGGCGCCGAGAAGAAGCCTGATATTCAATTGGTTTCTAAGCCTGCGCCACGCCCTGAGCCAGCGCCAGCACCTGAGGTCAAGATTGAACTTCCAGTGGAAGAAGCTGTCCCACAGGCAATGGGAGCGGGTAATGTTGTGCAAGTGGCACAACCTGCTGCGGCTGCCGCGCCTAAGAGTGACCTTGATTACTTAGATATACCGGCATTTTTGCGTAAGCAAGCTGACTAGTCTTCGGGAAGGAGCGTGCTAGTCAGCGCCATATACCAGGATGTGGTACGACGATTTTCGTCGGTAAAATTTTGGTGAATTGGCAAAGATATGCTAGCATGTCCGACCTGCTGCGCCCTTGTGCGCCGCTTTGCTGTGCAGAAATAAACGCTTTTTTGTTGTGATATAACGGGTAACTAAATGATTTTTCAAAGAACTGTTAAAGAAATGGTTAAGACCACCGGTGTCGGATTGCATTCCGGTAACAAGGTGACTTTGACGATCAAACCCGCGCCAGTTAATACAGGGATCGTGTTGGTACGTACCGACTTGACGCCAAGCGTGGCCATTGCCGCCAAGGCGGATCAAGTGCGTGAGACGACCATGTGTACGGCGCTTGTGAATGACGAAGGTGTTCGTATCTCGACCATTGAGCATCTATTTGCCGCACTGGCAGGTTTAGGCATAGACAACGCAACAATCGAAGTCGATGCCCCTGAGATCCCTATTATGGATGGCAGCGCCAGCCCTTGGGTCTTCCTGCTGCAATCTGTCGGCATTCAGGAGCAAACCGCAGCAAAGAAATATCTAAGAATCAAGCGCCCCGTGCGTGTTGAAGACGGTGATAAGTGGGCCGAACTGCGCCCATTCAAGGGCTTTAGAGTCGATTTCGCGATCGATTTTAACCACCCTGAGATCGCCAGAAGTCAGCAGCATATGGTGATGGATTTTTCCTCTTCTGCCTTCGTGCGTGATATCAGCCGTGCCAGAACTTTCGGGTTTATGCGCGACATCGAATATCTGCGCGCCAACAACCTGGCGTTAGGTGGCAGCATGGAAAACGCCGTTGTGCTTGATGAATATCGCGTCCTCAACCCCGATGGTCTGCGTTATGAGGACGAGTTTGTTAAGCACAAAATTCTCGATGCGTTCGGTGATCTCTATGTCGCCGGTCACGCTATCGTCGGTGAATTCCGTGCGTTTAAGACAGGGCATGCGCTGAACAATCAGCTTGTTCGTGCCCTGTTAGCCGAGCAAGATGCTTGGGAATTGGTAAGCTTCGAGAAAGAAGAAGAGGTACCAGTCAGTTTCGCCGTACCAGCCGGTGCGGTAATGGCGTAACGCCTATTTGGATTGCCTTGAACGGCTGGCTAAAGCAGCCAGCCGTTTTAGTTTTTGGCCTAGGGAACCTTCTATATGCTCGGCCAAGGCGTCGATATGCGCCGCAGCGGTTTCGCTTATCTGGTTGTGAGCCTGCTTTGATTTTGTCTCATACATTTTCAGGCTTGGGTTGACTTTAACCTCGATAGCGGACAGCATGGGGAGCGTTTCGGCTTGTAACTGTTGCAAAAGCTTGGGTTTTTGAAAGTTTATTCTCGCAGCCCATGCGGCGGTACTGGTTTCGATAACGAGCACACCTTGACGGAAGTTGGCGACTTTTAGTTGTTCCGTGACAGGACCTGTGATCACCTGTTTTACATGATGATCCAGATGAAGCAGTAGTTCTGCTTTTTCGGCGATAGAGGGCAATTGACCCTGCTGAAGCAGTAATTGACTGAGGTCCTGCGGGGGCTTTTTCATAACATAATAAAATGGCTTAATGAGGCTATGAGTGTAACAGTTTTTATTCAAGGTCGGAATGGTGCGACGCGCTGGCAGCCGGGTAAGCGTTGGCTATTATTACCGGTTTTGCTTATCGCCGCAGGCACTGGCTTATATCAGCATAACGCCAAACAAATTCAGCAACAACAGGCCAGCGTCGATAACGAACGTGTCGCTCGTGAAGAGCAGAAGAACGAGCTTATCGAACTCAAAGGCGCGACCGAATCGCAACTGGCGATCTTGGTTACCCATGTGGCAAAGATGCAGGCTAAGGTGGCTCGTCTCGAGGCCCTGGGTCAGCAAGTTGCAAAAGATTACAAACTCGAAGATCAATTCGATTTCTCTTCTGAAGTCGGTGTTGGCGGCCTGAGCGAACTGGGCAGTAACATCGAACTCGATCAGCTTATCCAGGACATGGATAGGCTAGTGTCACGAATAGATAACAATAATGTTCAATTATCACTACTTGAAACGGTGACATCTAATCTCCATATAGATGAAGAACGTTATATCTCGGGGCGTCCCATCCAGAAAGGTTGGTTATCTTCGCCCTACGGTTTACGCAATGATCCCTTTAACGGCCGCAGAACCATGCATAAAGGCATAGACTTTGCTGGCAAAGAGGGAGCCGATGTTGTCGCCACCGCGGGCGGCGTCGTAACATGGGCAGGCAATATGTTTGGTTATGGTGAGTTGGTCGAGATAGATCATGGTAATGGTCTGCGAACTCGCTATGGACACAATAAGTCTTTGTCAGTAGCTGTAGGTGATGTGGTCGCAAAAGGCGAAAGTATTGCCAAAATGGGGAGTACGGGTCGTTCGACCGGTCCCCATGTGCATTATGAAGTGTTGCGTGGTGGACAGCAGATAGATCCTAAGAAGTATGTCTACCGCAAGGCAGGTTAAACTAAAATAGGCTTTTAGACTCGACAGGGACTTAGCCAACAACATAAAAGTGGTTCAGATGTTTGGTAAATTACTGACAAAAATATTTGGTAGTCGTAACGATCGCACCCTAAAAACTCTCGGTAAGATTGTCACAAAGATTAATGCCCTCGAAGCGGATTTTGAGAAGTTATCCGACGAGGAACTCAAGGCCAAGACGGCCGAGTTTAAGGAGCGATTGGAATCGGGCCAGACGCTGGACGATGTCATGCCAGAAGCCTTTGCCGTGGTACGCGAAGCCTCTAAGCGTGTGTTTGAAATGCGCCACTTCGACGTGCAGCTGCTTGGTGGCATGGTGCTCGACAGTAACCGCATCGCCGAGATGCGTACCGGTGAAGGTAAGACGCTGACCGCAACACTCCCCGCCTATTTGAACGCCCTGACCGGCAAAGGGGTTCACGTGATCACAGTGAACGACTACCTTGCCCGTCGCGATGCGGAAAACAACCGTCCCCTATTTGAGTTTCTGGGCATGACTGTCGGCGTGAATATCGCCGGTATGGGTCAGGCCGAGAAGAAGATGGCCTACGCGTCAGATATTACCTATGGTACTAACAACGAGTTTGGCTTCGATTACCTGCGTGACAACATGGCGTTCTCACCTAACGAGCGCGTGCAACGTCCGCTGCATTATGCACTGATCGATGAGGTCGACTCGATTCTGATCGATGAGGCGCGTACGCCACTGATCATCTCGGGCGCCGCCGAAGACAGCTCTGAGCTGTATATCAAGATCAACACTCTTATCCCTCACCTTATCCGTCAGGAGAAGGAAGATACCGAGGAAGAGATTGGTGATGGCGATTACTCTATCGATGAGAAGGCCAAGCAGGTCCACATGACCGAACGTGGTCAGGAGAAGGTTGAAGTCCTGCTGACAGAGCGCGGTATGCTGGCCGAGGGTGACTCACTCTATTCGGCAACTAACATCTCGTTGCTGCACCATGTTAACGCGGCGCTACGTGCTCATACCCTATTTGAAAAAGATGTTGACTACATAGTTCAAGACAACGAAGTGATCATCGTCGATGAACACACGGGTCGTACTATGCCGGGTCGTCGTTGGTCAGAAGGTCTGCACCAGGCGGTAGAAGCCAAAGAAGGGGTTCATATTCAAAATGAAAACCAGACTCTGGCGTCTATCACCTTCCAGAACTTCTTCCGTCAGTATGAGAAACTGGCCGGTATGACGGGTACCGCCGATACCGAAGCGTTCGAATTCCAACACATCTATGGTCTGGATACCGTGGTGATCCCGACTAACCGTCCCATGGTGCGTAAAGATCACGCGGATCTTGTTTATCTGACGGCGGAAGAGAAATACGATGCCATCATTAAAGACATCATAGATTGTCGTGACCGTGGCCAACCAGTATTGGTAGGTACTGTATCTATCGAACAGTCTGAACTGCTTCATAGCCTGCTGAAGAAGGCTAAGATCCCTCACGAGGTACTTAATGCTAAGTTCCACGAGCGCGAAGCTGAGATCGTTGCTCAGGCGGGCCGCAGTGGTGCAGTAACCATCGCAACTAACATGGCTGGTCGTGGTACCGATATCGTGTTAGGTGGTAACTGGAACATGGAGATCGACGCGCTCGACAATCCAACTGCCGAACAGAAGGCTAAGATTAAGGCCGATTGGCAAGTGCGCCACGACGAAGTGGTTGCCGCGGGCGGTCTGCATATCCTAGGTACCGAGCGTCATGAGTCGCGTCGTATCGATAACCAGCTTCGTGGCCGTTCAGGTCGTCAGGGTGATGCCGGTTCATCACGCTTCTATCTGTCGATGGAAGACAGCCTGATGCGTATTTTCGCCTCTGAGCGTGTTTCATCTATGATGAAGAAGCTTGGTATGGAGAAAGGCGAGGCTATCGAGCACCCTTGGGTATCACGTGCTATCGAGAATGCTCAGCGTAAGGTAGAGGCCCGTAACTTCGATATTCGTAAGCAGCTGCTTGAATTCGATGACGTGGCAAACGATCAGCGTCAGGTAGTCTATGCCCAGCGTAACGAGTTGATGGATGCCGAGAGCATTCAAGACACTATCGTTAATATCCAGGCTGATGTGGTTAACGGCCTCATCGATCAGTACATTCCACCACAGTCTGTCGAAGAGCTATGGGATGTTGCCGGCCTCGAGACGCGTCTCGAGCAAGAGTACGCCCTAAGAATGCCTGTCCAGGAGTGGTTGGATAAGGAAGACGATCTACACGAAGAGACGCTGCGTGAGCGTATCGTCGAGATGTGGGTGAAGGCATATAAGGCAAAAGAAGAGATGGTTGGCGCTCAGGTGCTACGTCAGTTCGAGAAAGCCGTCATGCTGCAAACGCTAGATGGTCTCTGGAAAGAGCATCTGGCGGCAATGGATCACCTGCGTCAGGGCATTCACCTACGTGGCTATGCGCAGAAGAATCCTAAGCAGGAATATAAGCGTGAGTCGTTCGAGCTATTCCAGCAGATGTTGGAAACTTTGAAGCATGACGTGATTAGTATTCTCTCTAAGGTACAGGTTCAGGCTCAGTCTGATGTCGAAGAGATGGAAGAGCGTCGTCGCCAGGAAGAAGCCAAGATGCGTCGCGACTATCAGCACGCAGAAGCTGAAGCTCTGGTCGGTGCAGAAGAGGCACAAGCCTTGGCCGTGACTCAGCCTGTAGTGCGTGAAGGTGAGAAAGTGGGCCGTAACGATCCTTGCCCTTGTGGTTCGGGTCGCAAGTATAAGCAGTGTCACGGCAAGTTAAGCTAATAATATAGTAAGTGGTTAGCTGAACTTAGCCATGCATATTAAGAAGCCATCCTAAGGATGGCTTTTTTGAACCCCTAAATCCGTTGCCTCTAAGGCGAAGATGGCGCCTAAATAGCGACATTTGTGGATAACTTTGGGGGTAAATGGTGTGTATGATGTGACTATCTAAAAAGATCGAAAAAAGTCTGATTTTTCTTAAAAAACCACTTGCGCCCAAATCAGAACTGCCTATAATGCGCATCCACTGACACGGCAAAGCAGATAACGCAGCGTCGAAACACTTGGTAGCTAAGGCGATAGGGTGGTCAGTCACTGAAAAGTGAAGCCTCAAAAAGTTTGCAAAAACTGCTTGACGCGAACAAGGGATTGCGTAGAATACGCAG
>NZ_JPII01000011.1:0-343 GCF_000832025.1 Shewanella sp. cp20
GGGGTGAAGTCGTAACAAGGTAGCCCTAGGGGAACCTGGGGCTGGATCACCTCCTTACCTATACGATGATTTAATAGTTGTTGAGTGTTCACACAGATTACTTGATAGAAGATAGAGAATGACGTTGGGTCTGTAGCTCAGCTGGTTAGAGCGCACCCCTGATAAGGGTGAGGTCGGTGGTTCAAGTCCACTCTGACCCACCAATCTTTCTACGGAAAGATTAGGTATTAAACGTATATTCTCGCTGCATGTAAATGGGGCTATAGCTCAGCTGGGAGAGCGCCTGCCTTGCACGCAGGAGGTCTGCGGTTCGATCCCGCATAGCTCCACCATTTGCTCTTTG
>NZ_JPII01000012.1:0-204 GCF_000832025.1 Shewanella sp. cp20
TGCATGTAAATGGGGCTATAGCTCAGCTGGGAGAGCGCCTGCCTTGCACGCAGGAGGTCTGCGGTTCGATCCCGCATAGCTCCACCATTTGCTCTTTGCTGAGAGCATGCAGTTTAGGTTAGAGATGCCAAAGATAAATGCAGAATTTATCTTTGGCTTTTTTAAGCCCGCTCTTTAAAAATTTGGAAAGCTGATAGTAATAAC
>NZ_JPII01000013.1:0-212 GCF_000832025.1 Shewanella sp. cp20
ATTTGGCCGGCGCTGAGTACGTTGGTGAGGTCACCACCGCTCCAGCTGATGTCATTGTTGTAGACCTCGGTGACGCTGTGGGTGTTGTTGACATCCACATCGGTGAAGCTGAGCGCGCCGCTGTCGGTCAGGTTAGGGTTGCTGGCATCTTCGGTCACACCACCTGTGGCATCCACGGTGAGCACCGGCAGGTCGTTGGTGCCGGTAATGGT
>NZ_JPII01000014.1:0-326 GCF_000832025.1 Shewanella sp. cp20
AGCTTCACCGACGTGGATGTCAACAACACCCACAGCGTCACCGAGGTCTACAACAATGACATCAGCTGGAGCGGTGGCGACCTCGCCAACGTACTCAGCGCCGGCCAAATCCAGAGCCTCATCGATGGCTTCAGTGTCGACAGTGACAGCTGGGATTACAGCATCCTCAACAGTGATGTGCAGTTCCTCGCCCTAGGCGAGACCATCACCTTAAGCTTCGAGGTCACTGTCACCGATAACGATGGCGGGTCTGACACCAAGACGGTCAACCTCACCATTACCGGCACCAACGACCTGCCGGTGCTCACCGTGGATGCCACAGGTGG
>NZ_JPII01000015.1:0-212 GCF_000832025.1 Shewanella sp. cp20
CAACCCAAAAGGGTTTTTACTGCAAAGTAAGTAATGGTTACTGAATCAAAAGAATACAAAAGTACTTGATTGAAGTGCGAACTCAGATTGACTCTTAGATAGAGTACAGCTTTTCGAATTTACAGTTTTGTCTGGAAACCATAGCATTGTGGTCCCACCTGATCCCATCCCGAACTCAGAAGTGAAACGCAATCGCGCCGATGGTAGTGTGG
>NZ_JPII01000016.1:0-198485 GCF_000832025.1 Shewanella sp. cp20
ACCTGATCCCATCCCGAACTCAGAAGTGAAACGCAATCGCGCCGATGGTAGTGTGGGGTCTCCCCATGTGAGAGTAGGTCATTTCCAGGCGCCTAATTAACGAGAAATCCCCAGCACTACGTGCTGGGGATTTTTTCGTTTAACGGCTTTTGAAAAATCGACTCGAACATGGGGAATATAAAGAGCCCGAACGCAGTGAGGTGCATTTCTATGTGGAGTAGGGCGAATATCGCGATAGCGATGTGCTTATGGCTAAAAGATATTCCCGACACTTTCAGCATTCCCTACATCCATGTAGGTCAGCGCGAAGCTTTAGCGTAGCTGGCCATGACAGTCGCCTAATTAAGTGAAGAAGCCACCTGAATAAGGTGGCTTTTTTGCGTTTAGGCTTTATGAAATTATCGACGCTTTCTCTCAAAAGTGCCTTAATTTAAGTCAGCTGGCTTATTCACTTATGTAGGCATGAATGCCTACTCCCGACGTCGGTCGATAAATGCTCCTTCAATATCGACACTTCCGCCATCCTTGGTGCTCCCACTGAGCAGATCCTGAACTCGTAGTTTAGCTGCTTCGTACTGGGGCTATCATTCAGATGGTCAGCGATTGTTATTACTCGATAATCCCAGCTCTTCCTTTTCCTTCGACATTCACTTCTTCTTTCTATACCGATACCTTTACGGTCTAAGGGTAGCGCTTATCATTGAAGCGCCTAGCTTTAAAGTTTCGCCTGTTAGATGGGCTATGCTCATCAGTGGTCTTATCGAGCTATTATGGCCCTATTGGAGTGCAGGAGAGGTTTCTTCAAGCAGTCAGACGTGGCTTAGCAAGGGATTATGGGCTTTGTAAGTGAGTCTTAGGTAAGAGAGTCTTAGATAAGAGAAGGGATTTCGAGATGCAAATGTTGAGATGGCGCTTTGCTGTATTGAGCGACTTACGCTAGCAGGGCTGCAATCATTAGGTTGTTATTAGCCTCTGAAGGCAATTATTAATCTCGTTTCCTTGTGTAGCCCTGGGGCTAACCTTGCGATAATCGTGGTTGTTTAGAGCAGGTTGCTGTTGGCTGAACGTCGGCGTTGATGGCCTTACTTTTGTTAGAAATGCGGGGATATGACTGAATATTCGCTATCTTGCATGAAAAAGCCGCAATTGAGCGAGTTAGCCTTAAAAAGTCCTTTACCTTTGGGAGGGGTTTTAGCATAATGCCCCACGTCAACAGGGGTGTAGTTCCAATTGGTAGAACAGCGGTCTCCAAAACCGATGGTTGCGGGTTCGAGTCCTGCCACCCCTGCCACATACTAGAGAAGCCGTTCAGAAATGAACGGCTTTTTGCTTTTCTGAATTTCAGTATTTCTCTCACCTTCATATCTGTGAGCATGGTGTGGTCTCTGGTCGTCGTGACACTCGCGTGGGCAGAGGTTATCCTTAATGGGTTAGCATTTGTCTGGAGGCGATTTGGAACCGAGTGCATATTTAGATGCTATGGGCATTACCCGCTGGGTAGAGAAGGGAGCCGAGCTTCCCTTGTATCATATTCTGGTGGATAAGGGGGCGAGCGTATCGGCCGAACATCCGCTTATTCGTCAGGTGTTGGCGCTGTTTCCACAGCAGGACAAGCAGATCGTCGTCAGCGATTCGTTAAGCAGTAGTACACAAGTGTTCTGGGATATGCGCCGCGTCAGGCTGCCTAAGATGAATTGTATCATTAGCTCTGCTCCTATCGCGGTGCTTGAGCAGGAATCTACGGCCAAGCGCGAGCTGTGGCAGCATATTTGGGAGAGCGATGCTTATGACATTGGCGCTTAAGAAGCTCACTAAAGAGGATGCGCCTGGCTTGCATGAGCTTGAATCAGCCTGTCATCGTTTCCCCATGTCATTGAGTAATCTCGAGACCTGTTTCGGACGTTTTTACCATGTTATCGGGCTCTTTGATGATGAGGAGCTGTTAGGTTTTGGTATTTTGCATCAACTCTTCGAAGATGCCACCCTGATGGATATTTGTGTCAGGCCCGCTATGCAAGGCCAGGGGCTGGGTAAGCGTCTTACCGAAGCGTTAATCGAGCTGGCAGCGACTCAGGGCGCCGAACGTATGATGTTAGAGGTGAGGGCCTCTAATGAAAGGGCTATCGCCTTATATCGCCAAATGGGCTTTGAACAGACGGGGATGCGGGCCAATTACTATCAGCTAGAGCAGGGGAAAGAGGACGCTATCCTGATGGAGCGTTTGTTTTAGCGGATGGAGAATATAAAAATAGCGCACAAGGGGCGCTATTTTTGTTTCTGAGCGTTTAAAGTTAACGCTTAATGTCCTAGGGCCTGTTGAACTTACAAGTTTAATTTTTGTTCAATCTAAACGCGTTTTGCGCGAGGCGAGAGCCATGAAGCATAGTTACTCTATGTGAATGGCGAACAACAAAGTGCAGCGCGCGTTTAGATGAACCCGTTGGGCAGCGTTTGTAGGCCATTTCTACGGCGTTATCGCCAGTTTGTGTAGAAGACTACACGACACAGGCTCTGCCTTGCATAAATCACCTTCAAACTGCTGCAAAAACAAACGGCAAAGATCAACAGCCCCTAGCCTATTTAACCTCTTTACCTTGAGCTTGCAGATCCGCATGGTAGCTTGAACGCACCATAGGGCCACAGGCTGCATGGGTAAAGCCTATCTCTTCGGCATAGTCTTTAAGCTCGTCAAACTCTGCGGGCGGTACGTAACGCTCTACCGGTAGGTGGAATTTAGACGGCTGTAGATATTGGCCAAGTGTCAGCATCTCTACGTTGTGCGCGCGCAGATCGCGCAGTACTTCGGCGATCTCTTCGTTGGTCTCACCTAGGCCCATCATCAAACCCGACTTAGTCGGAATGTTTGGGTGTTGCTCTTTGAATTTCTTCAATAGATCCAGTGACCACTGGTAGTTTGCCCCTGGACGCGCCTTACGATAGTGCTTAGGTGCCGTCTCCAGGTTATGGTTGAAGACATCGGGTGGCTCGGTGGCTAGGATCTCCAGGGCGGCGTCGATACGGCCTCTGAAATCGGGCACTAAGATCTCAATCTTGATCTCAGGATTGAACTTACGGATCTCACGGATACAGTCGGCAAAGTGTTGCGCGCCACCATCACGTAGATCGTCACGATCCACAGAGGTGATCACCACATATTTCAGCTTCATGTCTTTGATCGTCTGGGCCAGTTTTACCGGCTCTTCGGCGTCAGGCTTAAGGGGACGGCCATGGGCCACATCGCAGAAGGGACAGCGACGGGTACAGATGGCACCCAAGATCATGAAGGTGGCGGTACCATGGTTAAAACACTCGGCAAGGTTAGGGCACGAAGCCTCTTCACATACAGAGTGCAGACCGTTTTTACGCAGCGCCTGCTTGATGTCGACGATACGCTGGTTCGACGCCGGGAGCTTGACTCTCAACCAATCGGGTTTGCGTAGCATGGTTTCGCGCTCGGAAGGCACGACCTTGACCGGAATACGGGAGACCTTGTCGGCATCGCGTAACTTGACTCCGGGTTGTAATCTTTCAGGCCTACTCATATCAGTCTGTTAACCCTTGATGATGTTCTAGATGTTGATAGCCCAATTCTTGGCTAAAGGTTTGTATCAGTTTCTCGCCGGCTTCTTCGACGCTTTGCGGTCCCTTGAGTGGCTTACATTGCGCCATCTCTAATCCGGCATAACCGCAGGGGTTGATGCGTTGAAAGGGGGACATATCCATATCGACGTTTAGGGCCAGGCCGTGGAAGGAGCAGCCCTTGCGGATCCTCAGACCCAGCGAGGCTATCTTTCGTTCGTCGACATAGACTCCCGGGGCATCGGCCTTGGGATAGGCCTCGATATCGTAGAGGGCGAGCATCTTGACGATACTCTGCTCGATATCGGTGACCAGTTGGCGAACGCCGATTTTGAGGCGTTTGATGTCCAGCAGCGGATAGGCGACTAGCTGGCCTGGGCCGTGATAGGTGACTTGGCCACCGCGGTCGACCTGAATGACGGGGATATCGCCGGGGTTGAGAATATGTTCACTCTTGCCTGCCTGGCCCTGAGTGAAAACTGGAGGGTGCTCGACGATCCATAGCTCATCTTGGCTATTTTCATCGCGATTATCGGTATATTCCTGCATGGCGTGCCATACCGACTCGTAATCCTGGCGTCCAAGATGACGAACATGTAAAACCGTATCTTTCAAGGGCAACCTCTCCCCTCTGCATTTAAGTGCGCCTATTATACGCGCGAAATCAGGAAATGTAAGGTAGATCACATTTCCTAGTTTGCGGGCGCGCTTTAGAGGACGCGCTTAACCCCTTCGATGGCCGCTAACTCTATGTAAAGCAACTCAATTTGTTCTTTACTGTTTACCGTCACCTTGATGGTGATTGAGTGGTAGCTGCCTTTGCTCGAGGCTTTAGAGGTTGGCATATAGTCGCCTGGCACATGACGCTGTACGACGGAAACGACGTCATCGGCGAGTGTGTCTCTGGCATCACCCACGACTTTAAAAGGGAAGGCCGCGGGGAAGTCTAGGAGTTCATGAAACTTGGTGTCTAACATAGCTGTCTATCTCTTGCCTAACTTAATGGCTTTAAAATGGGGGTTATTATACCTAATTCAAGCCTGAGAGGCTAAAAACAAAAAAGTCACCCTTAGGTGACTTTTTACTATGCGATGCATAAAGGCCGGTCGAATTAGCTAAACCAGCTGGCAAACATCTGCTTAAAGTAGTCCATTAGCTTGCTGAACCAGCTGCCTTCGTTCACTTCTTGCAGGGTGACCAATGGGAACTGGGCAATGTCTTTGCCGTTTAGCTGGAAGTAGATGCGTCCCACGGTTTCGCCTTTGGCGATAGGGGCGGTCAGCTCTTTGTTCAGCTCGTAGTTGGCTTCAAGGTTCTTGGCCTGGCCACGGCTGATGGTGATAGGGGTATCTGTCATTACGCCCAGATCGACAGACTCTCTGTCACCGTACCAGATCTTCTGGGTAACGAAGCTATCGCCTGCCTTGTAGGGCGTGATGGATTCGAAGAAGCGGAATCCATAGTTAAGTAGCTTTTTGCTTTCAGCCTTACGGGCCGATTCGCTGGCGGTGCCCATGACAACGGATACCAGGCGCATGCCATCTTTCGTCGCAGAAGTCACCAGGTTGTAACCGGCGCCCGAGGTGTGGCCTGTCTTGATGCCGTCGACGTTTAGGCTCTTGTCCCACAAGAGGCCGTTGCGGTTGTACTGCTTGATGCCGTTATAGGTGAAAGATTTTTCTGAGTAGACGCGGTACTCCTCCGGCACATCGCGGATCAGCGCGGCACCCAGCAGTGCCATGTCGTAGGCTGTGGTCTTGTGGTTTTCTGAATCCAGGCCGTGAGAGTTTTCGAAATAACTGTCGCGCATGCCCAGCTGTTTAGCCCAGGAGTTCATCAGATCCACGAAGCCATCTTCGGTGCCGGCAATGTGCTCGGCCATGGCGACACAGGCATCGTTACCCGACTGAATGATGATGCCGCGGTTAAGATCTTCGACCGATACCTGCTTACCCACCTCGATAAACATTTTCGAAGAGTCGGGGAAATTCTTCGACCAGGCATTCTTACTGATGGTTACCTTGTCTTGTGGCGAGATGTTGCCCACCTTGATCTCATGGCCTATCACATAGCTGGTCATCATCTTGGTAAGACTGGCTGGGTTCAGGCTCTCATAGGCGTTCTCTTCGGCGATGATCTGACCCGAGTTGTAATCCATCAGGATAAAGGCTTTGGCTGCAACCTTAGGTGCATCAGGCGTAACAACGGGTGCCGCGTTGGCTGCCGTGAAGGAGAGAGAGGAAGCAAGGAGAAGTGTTTTAAAGCTGTGATTCAGTAATTTCATATTATCAAGGCACGTCTTTTGGTTGAATGCAAAAATTTGGGCGCTATGTCGGGCGAGTATAACATTAGTCGACCATCGAAATCAGTGAAGGTTCCTTAATCTTAAGGAAAAGCACACCGATTTCTGGCGCTTAAGTTATTCGGTCACCAGATAGCTCTGCGGGTAGCCGTTTTGCTGCAGAGTCTGATTGAGTTGGGCGGCGATCTGCTGGCGACCTATGGGACCGAGCTGCAGACGATAGAGGTTGCCGCTCTGCTGGATACGGGTCTTCACCTGGTACTGATTGGCCAGAGTTTGTGCCAGATGATCGATGCGTCCCTTATCGGAGGAGGCGACCACCTGCACATAATGAAGCTTGGTTTCCTGTAGCGCTGCCAGGGCCGCCGACTCTGGGTTCTCTATGTAGATCACCTCGAGTTTCACCTTGGCCGTGCCCGTCTTGAGCATATCCAAGCGGTGCGCCGCGGCGTAGGAGAGATCTATGATGCGGTTATCGTGAAAGGGGCCGCGATCATTGACTCTCACCACGACCGTCTTGTCGTTGGCTAGGTTAGTGACCTTCACATAGCTGGGCAGTGGCAGCGTCTTGTGGGCCGCCGACATGGAATACATGTCATAGGTTTCCCCATTGGAGGTGAGGTGACCGTGAAACTTGGCGCCGTACCAGGAGGCGATGCCAGTCTTCTGATAGCCCTTGCCTGTGTCGAGCACCCGATAGTTCTTGCCCAGCACGGTATATTCCTTGCTGTTACCGCCGCGGCTGTAGGGTTCAAACTTGGGATGAGCGTCTTCTACCTTGGAGACATCGGGCGCGTCTGTGGGCGCCAGATCGTCGGCAATCTTATAGCGACCGCTCTGCGACGAGCAGCCCGCTATAGCCAATAGCAGGATGAAAGTGAGCAGTGACAGGGCGTTACTGTTTCGCATAAGCATCTTTAAGTTGTTGGCTAAATTGATAAACCGCCATGGCGTACAGCGGACTACGGTTATAGCGGGTGATCACGTAAAAGTTGTTGAGTCCCAGCCAGTAATCTTTACTGTCTGGCTGTTCAAGCTCGACCAATAGCGCGGGTTGCTGCACATCCAGGTCGACATTGCGCGCCAGGGATATCGTTGGCGAGAGGATGTCGGCGACCTTGTAGGAGAGCTTCTCACCGGACCAGGTCTTGAGATGCGCGGGCAGATGATGAGTGGTTAAAGGTAGTGTGACCAGGGCGCCTTTCTGCCAGCCATGCTGATGGAAATAGTTAGCGACGCTGCCGATGGCATCGACAGGATTACCCACCAGATCCCGGCGGCCATCGCCGCTAAAATCTACCGCGAAATGACGATAGCTAGAGGGGATGAATTGACCATAACCCATGGCGCCGGCGTAGGAGCCCTTGAGTGAATCTAGATCCAGTCCTTCCTCTTTGGCCAGGGTCTGTAACTGTGCCAGCTCTTTGCGAAAGAAGTCGGCCCGCGGCGTGTAGTGAAAGCCTAAGGTATAGAGGGCATCGATCACCGGATAGGTGCCCATATAGCCACCGTAGAAGGTCTCGATACCGATAATGGCCACGATGATCTCTGGGTCGACCTGGTAGGTTTTTGCCGCCTTGGCGATGGTCTCATCGTGCTTGTTCCAGAAAGCCAGCCCCTTTTCCAGACGCTTATCGGTCAGGAAGATAGGGTGATACTGATACCAGGGCTTGGCCTCCCAAGGCGTGGTGATGGCGTCGATCACCTTCTGGTTGTAATGGGCACTGGCCAGAAAGCTGTCTATCTCTGTTTGGGTGAAGCCGGCGCTTAGCTGACGCTCGGTGAAGTCTGTTTTCAACTCACTGATGTCACCCTCTTGGGGGATCACTGCATCATCGGCTTGGGCTAGCATGCTGGTACCGCCCAGCAGCAGGGCGAAAATTAGCTGCGAAACTGGTTTCAAATTGTCTTCCTTTAACGGTCAATGAATCGTCTATGGGTATGTATGCTCATCAGGATACCGAAGCCCGTCATCAGGGTCAGCATTGAGGTGCCGCCGTAACTGATGAGAGGCAGAGGTACGCCGACTACGGGGAGTAGTCCCGATACCATGCCAATATTCACAAAGACATATACAAAGAAGGTTAAAGTAATACTGCCAGCGAGTAAACGGGCAAAGCTGGTTTGCGCCCGCGAGGCGATCACTAGGCCGCGGCCGATCACATACAGATAGAGACAGAGCAAGATAAGGCTGCCGATCAGGCCAAATTCCTCGCCGATAACGGCGAAGATGAAGTCCGTGTGGCGCTCGGGCAGGAATTCCAGCTGAGACTGGGTACCATCGAGCCAGCCCTTGCCCCAGATGCCGCCGGAGCCAATGGCTATCTTGGATTGAATAATATGGTAGCCGGCGCCCAGGGGATCCTTTTCAGGGTCCAGCAGGGTCAATACCCGGGTGCGTTGGTAGTCATGCATCAGGAAGAACCAGAGTACGGGCAGCATGGCCAGCACACCGCCGATGAAACTGCCGACGATGGCCCAGCTCATGCCGGAGAGAAACAGCACGAAGATCCCCGAGGCGGCCACCAAGATGGAGGTGCCCAGATCCGGCTGTTTGGCGATGAGCAGTGTGGGGACCAGCAGAATCACCCCGGCGCCCGCCAGGTAACGCTTCTTCGGCGGCAGGGGAAACTTACTGATATACCAGGCCATGGTGATAGGGAAGGCCAGCTTAATCAGCTCAGAAGGCTGAAACTCCATGAAGCCCAGGTTGAGCCAGCGTTGGGCGCCCTTGTTGATCTCACCAAAGAAATGCACCCCGAGCAGTAAAATCACCCCGGCGATATAGATGGGGAAGGCCCAGCGTCTGAGCACCTCGGGATTGATCTGGGCGACAAACAGCATGATCCCCAGCGACAGCCCCATACGGATCAGCTGACGCTCCATCAGCGCCATATCTTCGCCGCCGGCAGAATAGATGACGAACAGGCCATAGCACATGAGTGCCAGCAGCCCAAGAAGCAGTGGCAGATCGATATGCATACGCTGCCAGATGTTGGGTCTATGGCTATGGGCGTTCATTGTGAGGGCTCCCGGCGGTTTCTAAGGGCAGGTTGTCGCGTAGCATATACTCATCGAGCAGGGCGCGGGCCACAGGGCCGGCGTTGGCGCCACCCCAGCCGGCGTTTTCCAGTACCACGGCCAGCACGATGCGCGGCGCCTCATAGGGGGCGTAGGCGACGATTAAGGCGTTATCCCTCAGGTGTTCATCGATATTCTCGGCGTCATACTTTTCATCCTCGGCCACACTGAAGACCTGCGCCGTACCCGTCTTCATCGCCGCGGTATAGCCGGCGTCGACAAAGCGCGACTTGTGGGCGGTATCTCGCATCGCCTCGTTGATAATCTGCCAGTTGTGGGGATTCTTCAGCACTACTGGCGCCATCTTGTCCACCGGCGTGTCTACCTTGACGGTGTCATTCTTGATCGACTTCAGCAAATGAGGCACGAAACGCTCGCCCTTGTTGGCCATGATGGCGGTGGCGTTGGCCAGCTGCAGCGGTGTGGTGGTCCAGTAACCCTGGCCGATACCGACCGAGATGGTATCGCCCACATACCAGGGCTGATTGTATTTGAGGCGCTTCCAGTCCTTGGATGGCATGTTACCGGCCGATTCCTCGAAGATATCGACGCCGGTACGCTCGCCAAAGCCGAACTGCTGCATGAAGTTGCTGATCTTATCTATGCCTGTCTTGTAGGCCATGTCATAGAAATAGGTGTCGCAGGAGTGCACCAGGGCGCCGTTGACATCGACCCAGCCGTGGCCCCAACGTTTCCAGTCGCGGTATTTACGCTCGACGCCGGGGATCTGCCAAAAGCCAGGATCCCATACTCGGGTCTTTGGCGTAACAGTTTTCTCTTCCAGACCCAGTAGCGCCATATGGGGTTTAACCGTCGATGCCGGGGCGTACTGGCCTTGGGTCGCGCGGTTAATCAAGGGGCGAGAGCGGGCGTTGAGCAGCTCGCTGTAGGCCTTAGAGCTGATGCCGTGAACGAACTGGTTGGGGTCGTAGCTGGGGCTGGAGACCATGGCGAGAATGCCACCATCGCGAGGATCGATGGCGACGATGGAGCCGCGGCGTCCGGCGAGGAGTTTCATCGCCTTCTTCTGCAGCTGAAGATCCAGTGTCAGGTAGATATCCTGACCCGGCTCTGGCGCGACAGATTTAAGGGTGCGAATGGTGCGGCCGCGGTTGTTGACCTCTTCCTCAAGGTGCCCCGGCATGCCATGTAACAAGGATTCATAAAACTTTTCGATCCCCTGCTTACCTATGTCCTTGGTGGCGGCGTAGTTTTGCCACTGATCGTTACGCTGCAGCGCCGCCTGATCGCGGTTGTTGATACGGCCCACATAGCCCAGCACATGGGTCAGCAGCCCATTGTAGGGGTAGTGACGTTTCAGGCCCGCGTCGATGGAGAAGCCGGGAAACCTGTGTTGGTTGACGCTAAAGATGGCCACTTCCTCTTCCGACAGGCGGTTTTTGACCGTTATCGGCTTGAAGCGGCGATGGTATTTTAGAGAGGCGAGAAGATTTTCTCTGTCGTCCTTGCTTAGGGCGACAACCTTGGCAAGTTCGTCCAGGGTCGCGGGGATGTCTTTCACCTTCTCCGGGATCAACTCCAGCGAGTAGAAGGGCTGGTTTTCCGCCAGCAGCTGACCGTGTCGGTCGTAGATCAGGCCGCGGCTAGGCGCCACTGGTACTACGCGAATGCGGTTATCGTTGGAGCGGGTCTCGTAGTCTTTGTAAGACAAGACTTGCAGATGATAGAGGTTGCCCAGCAGTATGCTCAGCAAGACCACCACGCAAGCGAAAGTAAAGATGGCGCGGCGTTTGAACAGCGAGGCTTCGGCGGCATGATCATGCATGGCCATCCGTTTACGTGGCGCCAATTATACTCTCTCCGGTAGTATGTTGGTTGTCACTATCATCGTCTATCCCTCGATTGACTCGAGTGCCGTGGGGCGCACTACTCTCTGTGATACGGGTGGTTGTTGTTGATGCTCCAGGCACGGTAAAGGCTCTCGGCGACCAAGACGCGTACCAAGGGGTGGGGCAGGGTCAAGGCCGATAGGCACCAGCTCTGATTCGCCGCCTGTTTACAGGCGGGGGCCAGTCCCTCGGGGCCGCCGATAAGCAGGCTAACATCGCGGCCGTCGAGTTGCCAGCGGTTGAGCTGGGTGGCAAGCTCGGGCGTGGTCCAGTTCTTGCCGGGCAGATCCAGGCTGACGATATGGTTTCCCTTAGGGATAGCCGCCAGCATCTGTTCGCCTTCTTTGTGCAAGATGCGGGCGATGTCGGCATTCTTACCGCGCTTTCCGGCAGGGATCTCGATTAATTCGAAGGCCATGTCCCGGGGGAAACGGCGCTGATATTCTTCGAAACCTGTGGTGACCCAGGCGGGCATACGAGTGCCCACGGCAACGAGTTGTAACTTCATTAAGCTGGCTTTTCAGACCACAGCTTTTCAAGCTGATAGAAGTCGCGAGTCTTGTCTTGCATTACGTGAACAATCACGTCGCCCAGGTCAACCAGCACCCATTCGCTGCTGTCACGGCCTTCGACGCCATGGATATGTAGGTTGGCACGTTTGGCTTCGAGTACCACGTTCTCGGCGATAGCCTTGACGTGGGTCTTAGAAGTACCCGAACAGACGACCATATAGTCGGTGACATTTGACTTGTCGGTGACTTCGAGTACGACAACATCTTTTGCTTTTAAATCTTCGACTTTGTCGATGACAAACTGTTTAAGCTCGGCGCTTTGCACGCTAAATTCCTCATTCATTTTTAACAGCGAGGCAGTATAACAGGTTATGCCCCTAAAGTAATTGCTAATAGCGGTGAGCTGCGTGCCTGTCTGCGCCCGAAATGGCGCGAGTTTGGCTAAAGGTTGAAGCCTTGTTATCTCGCTGTTAGCGGTAGAGGTGATGGTCGGCGATATAGTCGGCGATTGCCTGCGGCATCGCGTCTGGCGCCAGCTGGTTTTGGGCGAGCTGCCGACGAATTTCGGTAGAGGAGTAGGGCTGCGGCGTGATGGTGATCGGGAAGATGAGGCCAGCGGTACGGCCCGTGTCGACGGCCTTATCCAGCTCAGCCTTGCCTGCGCGGCGCGCACTCAGTAGCGCCGCCATCTCGCTGTCGCCACAAAGCGTCCAGCCAGGGCGTTGACAGACGGCGATATGACACAGGTCAAACAGCTCTTGCCAGCGATACCAGGTCGGCAGACCGACGAAGGAGTCCATCCCCATGATAAACACCAGCTGATCCTGGCCATGGGTCTGACGTAGTTGCTTGAGGGTCTCTACCGAATAGGAGGGCTGGTCGCGCTTGGCCTCGATATCGCACAGCTTGAGCTGCGGGTATTGCCGACAGACCCGTTGGGCCATGGCCAGGCGATGTACGGTTGAGGTGTTGGTGCCCGCCTTATGGGGCGGAATATGGTTGGGCATCAGCCAGACTTCATCGAGACCAAGGGCGGCTTGCACCTCGAGCAGTGGCTTGATATGACCATAATGAATGGGATCGAAGGTGCCGCCCAGTATGCCAATTTTCATCTAAACCTGCCTAGCCCAGTTCGATATGGCTAAGGTGAGCGTGGGCCTTGGGATCGTACAGCAGGCAGAGGTGGCTCATGGCAGTCCAATCTTCGGCCCCTTGCTGTTTGAGTTTAAGCTCGATCTTGGAGGCGCTGGCGAGGGCCGTCTCAATCTGATTTAGGCTCAGGCGAGACAGTGCCCCCTGATAGAGCCCCTTGCGCTTGTCCCAGATCCTGAACTGACTCCACAGGCTCTGCAATGGCGTGCCTGCTTCCTGGGCCTGCTTGAGTTGCAACAGGGTCGTCAGCTCCTTAAATTGCCCCCACAGCAAGATAGGAAGCGCCGTGCCTTCGGCCTGTAGCTGCGCCAGGATGTGCTGCGCCTTTTCCTGCTGATTGGCCAGCAGGCAATCGGCCAGCTGGAACACGCTGAAACGGGACTGATCTTCGAAGTAGCTTTGCAGTTGCTCGCTGGTGATCTGGCTGCCGGGACTGAGGAGCTGTAATAGCTGTATCGCCTGATCGGCCGCCAGCAGGTTGCCTTCGTATAGGCTTAGCAAGAGTTGCTGGGCATCTTGGGTGAGGTTTAATTTCGCCTCGCGAATGCGGGTCTGCAACCAGCGCTGAAACTGCGGCCCTTCGGGCGTGGCACAGGGGATGTAAATCCCCCTTTCATCGAGCTGCTTAAACCATTTCGACTTGGTCTGTTCGCTGGCAAGCTTAGGCCCAGTGATGATCAGCAGGATATCTGGATTATCCTGCTGCATCAGGCTCTGTAGCTGGCTGCTGCCTTCGCTGCCAGGTTTGGCCTGGGGCAGGTGAAGCTCTATGATGCGGCGACTGGCGAACAGGCTCATGGTGTTCCATTCATCCTGCAGTTCGCGCCAGTTAAAGCCCGTCTCTTGAGTGAGTTGAATGCGCTCCTCGAAGCCTTCTCGTCTTGCCTGCTCCAATATCGCTTGCTTGCTGGTTTCGCATAGCCAGGGATCGTCGCCAAAGATGAGGTAACAGGGCTTTAGCGGCGAGCGCTGCTTGGTGAGCTGGTCCGGGTAGACGCGCATCAGTTGGTCTCGATAGAGGCCAAGATCTGGATGATCTGGTCGGCGGCCTGGATACGCATCTCTTTCACCAAGAGTTCCATCTCGCGGCTCTTTGCCAGTGCGGTACGGGGATCGTCCAGGTAGTCACGATGTATGTCGACATCGAAGGCCTTGGCTTCACGCTCGGGATATTGCACCGCGAAGCGGACATGATAGTTGAGCTCATATTCGGCCACATTGCCGGTGGGGTAAAGGGAGAGGGTACTTCTGTCGAGAGAATCGTTGAGGATCCGCACCCTTGGCACGCTGGCGTCATCTTCCACTACAGTGATGCTGTTGAGGCGCAGGCGCTCGCGCACCAGGCGGGTCAGCTCGCTGTATTCGTCCTGACTGCTCAGGGTGAGCGTCTTAAGAGAATCAGGGATCGAGTAGCTGCGCTGAAGTTTAAAACCACAACCGGCGCTAAGCAGCACCGAGAGGGTTAAGATTGCAAAACATAAGCGTTTAATAAGCATAGGCTAAGCCATCTATTTCCATGTTTGATAAGACTCGGCCACCAGAGGTGGCCGAGTAGAGCGGGCAATTAGTTAGCTACGATATTGAGTAGCTTACCTGGTACATAAATGACCTTACGTACCGTCTTGCCTTCGGTGTGCTTGATAACACCTTCTTCTGCCATACCGGCGGCTTCCACCGTCTCTTTGTCGGCATCGGCGGCCACAGTTATCTTGGCGCGCAGCTTACCGTTTACCTGAACGATGATCAGCTTGCTGTCTTCTACCAGTGCGGACTCATCGACTTCAGGCCAAAGCACGTTTTCGATAGTCTCTTCGTGACCCAGTGCCTGCCACAGCTCGAAGCTGGTGTGCGGGATGATAGGGTAGAGTAGACGTACCACGGCGCACAGCGCTTCCTGCATCAGGGCTCTGTCTTGCTCGCTGTCCATCGGTGCCTTTTGCAGACGGTTCATCAGCTCCATTACAGAGGCGATGGCGGTGTTGAACATCTGACGACGCTCGATATCGTCACCTACCTTGGCGATGGTCTTGTGCAGCTCGCGGCGCAGTTCCTTCTGGGCACCATTGAGTGAGGCGACATCCAGTGCAACCGTTGGGCCTTGTGACACATGGTCGTGAGCCAGTTTCCACAGACGCTTGATGAAGCGGTGAGCCCCTTCTACGCTCGACTCTTGCCACTCTAGGGTGAGCTCTGGTGGCGAGGCAAACATCATGAACAGACGTACGGTATCGGCGCCGTACTTGTCTACCATCTCTTGTGGATCGATACCATTGTTTTTCGACTTAGACATCTTGCTCATGCCAGTGTAAACCAGTTCATGACCTTGGCTGTCGACGGCCTTAACGATACGGCCCTTGTCGTCTGTCTCGGTGACCTTGGCATCGTTTGGCGATACCCAGACGCGGGCACCCTTCTCATCTGTGTAGTAGAAGGCATCGGCCAGTACCATGCCCTGAGTCAGCAGGCGCTTGGCCGGCTCGTCGCTGTTGACCAGGCCGATGTCGCGCAGCAGCTTGTGGAAGAAGCGGAAGTAGAGCAGGTGCATACAGGCGTGCTCGATGCCGCCGATATATTGGTCGACCGGTAGCCAGTAGTTGGCCTTGGCTGGGTCCAGCATCTGGTCGGCCTTAGGGCTACAGTAGCGAGCGTAGTACCAAGAAGACTCCATGAAGGTGTCGAAGGTATCAGTTTCCCTGAAGGCTTCCTGACCGTTAACCTGGGTCTTGGCCCACTCTTTGTCGGCCTTGATTGGGCTCTGGATACCATCCATGACCACATCTTCCGGCAGGATCACCGGCAGTTGATCTTCTGGGGTTGGCATCACAGTGCCGTCGGCCAGGGTCACCATAGGGATAGGTGCGCCCCAGTAGCGCTGACGGGAAACACCCCAGTCGCGCAGACGATAGTTGACCTGACGCTTACCCTTGCCTTCGGCAGAGAGTCTTGCGTCGATGGCATCGAACGCCGCCTGGAAGTCCAAACCATCCAGCTCTGGGAATGAGTCGCCAGAGTTAAACAGTATGCCCTTCTCTGTGTAGGCTTCTTCGCTGATATCCAGCTCGCCGTCTACAGGTTTGATCACGCCTTCGATAGGTAGACCATACTTGGTGGCAAATTCGTAGTCGCGCTGGTCGTGGCCTGGTACTGACATCACGGCGCCCGTACCATAGTTCATCAGCACGAAGTTAGCGGCCCACACTGGCACTAGCTTGCCTGTCAGTGGGTGAATAGCCTTGAGGCCCGTGTCGACACCCTTCTTCTCCATGACGGCCATGGCGGCTTCCGAGGTATCGGCGTTCTTGCACTCCTCGATAAACTCGGCCAGCACTGGGTTGTTCTCGGCGGCCTGCAACGCCAGAGGATGACCCGCGGCGATCGCCACATAGGTCACGCCCATCACAGTGTCGGGACGAGTGGTGTAGATGTCGAAGCTCTGCTCGCCACCCTCGACCTGGAAGGTCATCTCGATACCTTCGCTGCGACCTATCCAGTTGCGCTGCATGGTCTTCACCTGCTCCGGCCATTCGTCCAGCTGGTCGATGTCGTTTAGCAGCTCTTCGGCGTACTCGGTGATCTTGATAAACCACTGGGGGATCTCTTTCTGCACCACAGGGGTGTCACAGCGCCAGCAGCAACCGTCTTGTACCTGCTCGTTGGCCAGTACGGTCTCATCGTTTGGACACCAGTTGACCGAGGCTGTCTTCTTGTAGACTAACCCTTTGTCATATAGCTTGGTGAAGAACCACTGTTCCCAACGGTAGTATTCCGGGGTACAGGTGGCGATCTCACGGCTCCAGTCGTAGCCGAAACCCAGCATCTTCAGCTGGTTCTTCATGTAGTCGATATTTTCATAGGTCCAAGGGGCCGGCGCCGTCTTGTTGTTGATGGCGGCATTTTCAGCAGGCAGACCAAAAGAGTCCCAACCTATGGGTTGTAATACGTTTTTTCCTTGCAGACGCTGGTAACGCGCAACGACATCGCCTATGGTGTAGTTGCGGACATGGCCCATATGCAGTCGGCCTGAAGGGTATGGAAACATAGAGAGGCAGTAAAACTTCTCTTTGCTTTCGTCCTCGGTTACTTCAAATGTTTTAGTGTCTTGCCAGTGCTGCTGCACCTTAGCTTCAATCTCTGAAGGTAGATATTGCTCTTGCATTGATGATTCCCGGCCATGCCGCCTATTTATTTGATCTTGCGCATCTTGCGCGCGAGTTAGATCTGCATAGAATAAACTAGAAGTGAGTCATTAAAAAGGTTCGCATGAAGGAGTATTGAACATGAGTGAAAGAAGTACCGAGTTGCTATCGCTTTACCAGGCCCTATTCGAGCAGGTGAAATCGGATTTCTCTGAAGATAACTCAATGACTGCAAAGGAATTATATAAGACTGTCACGGCGAGTAAGGAGTTCTTGTTGCTTAAGGAGCAGGCCAAGGAGGAGGAGCTTGCCCTAGTGGAAGATTTTTTAAAGCGTGATATCGGCAGCTACCTGGCCGAAAAGAACGCCACGGATCTCAGCCATAGTCCCACAGTCATCGCCGCCGAGAATACCCTGTGGCACTGGCTGAGTGAGATAACCGACAGAAGCCAGATTGAGTGGCATGAGGTGACCCAGGACTTCAAGCATCACGGCTATTATCAGAGTGGTGAGATAGTGGGTCAGGGAGTCATGGTCTGTACCGGCTGTGGTCACGAGATGCGTATCGAATTCCCCGGCGTGATCCCAGATTGCCCAGAGTGCGACGGCGATCAGTTTACCCGCGAGGCTCTTGCACCTTAAGCCGTTGAGCATTTTCCGCCGATACCAGGTGGGTTAACGAAAAAATCCCCGCATCATGCGGGGATTTTTGTATGTGCTCTAAACGCCTAGAGAAAAAGGTTATACCAATCACAGTAAATATGTGATCAGAAATAGCGCAGGAAAAACGCTTGAGAACAAAGCAGGATTTTTAGATAAGTAGTTATTCTACAATTAAAAATACTAATACAGTTATCGAGCGTTTTAACAAGCTAGAATGATCAATTATTTATTACGATTGGTATTAGAGGCGCAGGCGGCGGGTCACTGCGCCTATCAAGACTATGGTGCACAGCAGCAAGAGCGGCGTCTGGCCCCAGCGGGCAAACCCCGTACTGCCAGTAACCAGAGGAACCTCGGCCTTGAGCACGCCAGTCTCAAATTGCGGCAGGCTATGGGTTATCTTGCCGCTTGGGTTAACCACGGCTGTGACCCCATTGTTGGTGGCCCTCAGTAGCGGGCGACCCAACTCGATGGCGCGCATCTGGGCTATTTCCATGTGTTGTAATGGCCCGTTTGAGCGGCCGAACCAGGCGTCGTTGGAGACGGTGAGCAGCAGCTCTGTGCCCCCATTGACGTTGGCCCTTAACTGTTCGGGGAAGGCAATTTCATAACAGATGGCCGGTGCCACCTGATGACCGACGACATCTAAATTGGGCTGCTTAAAATCGCCCCTGGCGAAGGAGGACATGGGCAGGTTAAAGAAGGGCGCCAGCGGCCTGAGGAGATCTTCCAGGGGCACAAACTCACCTATGGGCAGCAGATGATGCTTACGAAACTCGTTGCTGCCATCGCCGCGATAATCAGGGCTCTCTTGCTGTAACTGCTGGTGGTTACCCAGGACAATCAGCGAGTTATAGAAGCGATTCTGTTGCTTGCTGATGATGCCTGTGATGATGGCGCTGTTATTCAGGCTGGCGACCTTGTTGGCGTTATCGAGAAACTCTTCCACCATATACTCGGGCGCGGGGATCGCCGCCTCCGGCCAGATAAACAGGTCGGTATCGGCCAGCGATGGTCTGGAGAGATCCATGTACTTGAGCATGGTGGGCCAGAGCGCCTCGGGCTGCCACTTCATGCTCTGGGCGATATTGCCCTGCACCAGTGCCACCCTGACGGACTTACCTGTTGGCGAAATGGGCGACAGCTGTGCGCTGGCGAATGCCCCCAGGCCCGCAAGGCTAGTGATAAGTAGTATTGGCACGGCTCTTAACCCTATTTCCCTCCCTCCCTTGCCGCTATGTGTGACGGCAAAGGCCAAGGCGCCGGCGATTATAGTCAGGACAAGGCTGAGCCCCAGGGCGCCAATGTTGCTGGCTAAAGGTGCCAGAGGCCCATTGGTCTGGCTGTAGCCGGCCCAGAGCCAGGGAAATCCTGTCAATACCCAGCCTCTGGCCCACTCGGTGAGCACCCAGGCGGCAGGGAAGACGGCGAGATAGCGCAGCATTAGCGACTTTGGCACCAGTCTGATACTGAGGTAGGCCGCCAGTGCCGGGTAGAGCGCCAGGTAGAGAGCCAGGATGGCCATGAGTCCCAGTGAGGCGATAAGCGGCAGGCCACCGAAGGTGTCCATGCTGACGTGCACCCAGCTGATCCCTACCGAGAAACAGCCGAAGCCGAAGCTTAGCCAGTAGAGAAAGGTCTGTCTCGGGGGCAGCGCGCGGCTGTGACCCAGGGCGAATGCCATGGCAAGCGGGTAGATGGGCCAGAGGCCATAGGGGGCGAAAGCCAGTGCGGTACTGGCACCCGCCAGATAGGCGAGTACCAGCCGTATTACAGCATGATGGGCAATTGCCCTAAGTCGTAGCAGCATTATAGCCTCATCAGGGGACCAAAGGTTTAGGCGCTTTCTTCTTCGGTCTGGGGATCGGGAAGTTTAACCCTAAGCTGAACCAGCCTGCGGGTATCGGCGCTAATCACCTTAAATTCAATCTCATCTATGGTGATCTTCTCGTTGCGCTCGGGCAGATGGCCGAAGGCGTGGGAGACCAGGCCGCCGACGGTATCGAACTCTTCGTCACTAAATTGGGTGCCGAAGGTCTCGTTAAAGTCGTCGATGGGGGTCAGTGCCTTGACCATGTAGATCTGTTTACCCACCTTGCGGATCTCTGTCTCTTCGGCGGAGTCGTGATCGAACTCGTCTTCGATCTCGCCGACGATCTCTTCGAGGATGTCCTCGATGGTCACCAGGCCAGATACCCCGCCATATTCATCGACGACGATCGCCATGTGGTAGCGCTGAGAACGGAATTCCTTCAGTAGCACGTCGACACGTTTGCTCTCTGGTACCACCACGGCCGGGCGGATCACCTGATCGAGAGAAAAGGGTTCTTCATTGTTCTTAAAGCCGTACTGCAGCAGATCTTTGGCCAGCAGTATGCCTTCGATATGATCTTTATCTTCGTTGACCACGGGGAAGCGGGAATGGGCCGAGCCGATGACGGTCGACAGTAGCTCCTCTACCGTGTTGTCGATTTTTAGCGCCACAATTTGTGCCCGTGGGATCATGATGTCACGCACGCGCAGATCGGAGACTTCTAAAACACCTTTAATCATTTCGCGCGTGTCTTCGCTGATCACTTCTCTCTGTTCAGCGTCGTGGATCACCTCCACTAACTCGTCGCGACTCTGTGGTTCGCCCTGGAATAACTGACTTACTTTTTCAAACCAGCCCTTCTTATGGGCGTTGCTACTCGGTGGGTTATCGTCACTCATAGTAATTTCCTGACCAGAATTGGTCGGCTATTGCTCCTTGTAAGGATTGGGAAATCCCAAACTTTCAATAAGTTGAGTCTCTAAAGACTCCATCTCTTCTGCTTCGCTATCGATAATATGATCATACCCTAGCAGATGCAGACAACCATGTACAACCATGTGGGCCCAGTGGGCTTCGAGGCTTTTTCCTTGGATTTCAGCCTCCTGTTCGACCACAGGCACACAGATCACTAAGTCGCCCAGCAGCGGCAGTTCTACCTCCGGGGGCGACTCGAACGGGAATGATAGCACATTTGTCGGCTTGTCTTTGCCTCTATAGGTATGATTTAACTGCTGGCTTTCCGCTTCATCGACCAGGCGTATGGTCATCTCCGCCTCGGGCATGACGTTGCCCAGGGCCAGACGCACCCAAGACTCAAACTGTGCCTGGCTCGGCACCTGGTCGGCCTGGGTCGCGAGTTGCAGATCCAGGTGCAGTGCGATTGGGTTATCAGGCGTCATGATGCTTAGGCTCCTCTGCCTTAAACTGGCTCTCGCGCTTGGCCTTCTCGCTGGCCACCTTCTGATCGTGTGCCTCATAGGCCTCGACGATACGGGCAACCACGGGGTGGCGCACCACATCCTTGGCCTGGAAGAAGTTAAAGCTCACCTCGTCGACTTCGCTCAGTACCTCGATAGCATGGCGCAGGCCAGACTTCTGATGCTTGGGTAGGTCGATCTGGGTGATATCGCCGGTGATCACCGCGCGGGAGTTGAAGCCGATACGAGTGAGGAACATCTTCATCTGCTCCACCGTGGTATTTTGGCTCTCATCCAAGATGATAAAGGCATCATTTAGGGTGCGACCACGCATATATGCCAGCGGCGCGACTTCGATGACGCTGCGCTCAATCAGGCGCTCGACCTTCTCGAAACCCATCATCTCAAACAGGGCGTCATACAGGGGACGCAAATAGGGGTCGACCTTCTGGCTGAGATCGCCCGGGAGGAAGCCGAGCTTCTCACCGGCCTCGACCGCTGGACGGGTCAACAGGATGCGTCTGACTTCCTGGCGTTCCAGGGCGTCGACCGCCGCGGCAACCGCCAGATAAGTTTTCCCCGTACCGGCAGGGCCGATACCAAAGCTGATGTCGTGACGCACGATATTGGCCACATAATCGCTCTGGTTGGGATTGCGGGGCTTGACCACGCCACGCTTGGTTTTGATATAGAGCTCTTTGTCGTCGCGAGGGGCCTCGGCTTCCAGGGCGATCGCCTCTTGAATCGCCATGTGCACCTTATCGGGCTCCAGGTCTGGCGTGCTGCCACGTACCGGTTGGGTCTCGACATAGAGTTCTTTGAGCAGATTATTGACCGTCAGGCAGTTACGGGCCTGACCGACAATTTGGAAATGGTTGTTGCGATAGTTGATCTCGACGCCGATGCGACGCTCGAGTTGTTTGATATTGTCATCAAAGGGCCCGCAGAGTGATGCTAGTCGACGGGTATCAGACGGCTCGAGATACAGATTGAGCGTTGTGAGTTTGTTTGACAAAAATAGCTCCAGTTGCGTTTGTCGTTAAAGCGTGTCCTGTAGGGGATAATTCCCAACAGACTATAGTGACAGTTTACGAGGCATTAAGTTTAATTGCTAATGCTATTTGATTGCACTATTTGATTGAAAATCCGCCGCCGCTAATAGGGTTTACCGATTCGACGTCCAATAAAAAAGCGACCCCTAGGGTCGCTCTTCAATTAGGCCTTAAGTGAGGCCTTAAGTGAGACCTAAGGGATAAACTGAGTCACCCCAAGATCGTCATCTTTCTTATGCTTGGCCAGGATGTCAGACGGGCGCAGGTCGCGGCGCAGGTCCATCTCATCTTCGCCGCGGATAAACTTACCGCGCAGCGAGTTGGTGAACACGTCGACGATCTCGACGTCGACGAAGCTACCTATATGCTTAGGAGCGGCTTCGAAGTTCACGACACGGTTGTTTTCGGTGCGACCGCGCAGCTCCATCGGGTTCTTGACCGAAGGCCCCTCAACCAGAATACGCTGCACTGTGCCTAGCATCTGACGGCTGTAGCGCATTGCCTGCTGGGTGATCCTGTCTTGCAGAATCGCCAGGCGTTCCTTCTTCTCATCGAGAGACACATCGTCAGGCAGATCCGAGGCGGGCGTGCCTGGGCGCGCGCTGTAGATAAAGCTGAAGCTGTGGTCGAACTGCACATCTTCAATCAGCTTCATGGTGTCGGCGAAATCCTGCTTAGACTCGCCAGGGAAGCCAACGATGAAGTCAGAGCTGATCTGGATATCGGGTCTTGCCTTACGCAGGCGGCGGATGATCGACTTATATTCGATGGCCATGTGACCACGCTTCATCTGGGTGAGGATCAGATCCGAACCAGACTGTACCGGCAAATGCAGGAAGCTCACCAACTCTGGAGTGTCTTCATACACATCTATGATGTCCTGAGTAAACTCGATCGGGTGGCTGGTGGTGAAACGAATACGATCGATACCGTCTATGGCGGCCACATAACGCAGCAGCTCGGCGAAGGTACAGATATCGTCATCGTGGGTCGCACCGCGATAGGCGTTCACGTTCTGGCCTAGCAGGTTAACCTCACGCACGCCTTGCTCGGCGAGCTGAGCGATTTCCAGGATCACATCGTCCAGCGGACGGCTGACTTCTTCACCACGGGTGTATGGCACCACGCAGAAAGAGCAATACTTGCTGCAGCCTTCCATGATGGAGACGAAGGCGCTTGGGCCTTCCGCGCGCGGCTCTGGCAGGCGATCGAACTTTTCGATTTCAGGGAAGCTGACGTCGATGACGGCCTTGCCGCCCTGCTGGATCTGGTCGATCATCTCTGGCAGACGATGCAGTGTCTGTGGGCCGAAGATCAGGTCGACACACTGGGCTCTGTCTTTGATCGCCTTACCTTCTTGAGACGCCACGCAGCCACCTACACCTATGATTAGGTTAGGGTTCTTGTCTTTTAGCGTCTTCCAGCGACCCAGCTGGTGGAATACTTTTTCCTGTGCTTTTTCGCGAATCGAGCAGGTGTTGAGTAGCAGTACATCTGCTTCTTCTGCCTCTTCGGTCAAGGTATAGCCTTGATATTCGTCGAGTAGGTCGGCCATCTTTGATGAGTCATACTCATTCATCTGACAGCCCCAGGTTTTAATGTGGAGTTTCTTACTCATCAGTTTTGCGCCGTTGTTGCAACTACTGGGAAAAATAGCGCGACATTTTACCCTCTGAGTGCTCCGCTGGCTAGCTTTTGCACGTCATAAGCGCGAATTTACTCGGTGCGGGCGGTTGCTTTGGCCGGGAAATCCACCAGGGCGACCTGCCGTTGAGCAGTCTGGGTAAAGAAGGCATCGGCCATCGCCTGACTATTGTTTTTGGCCTGGCGCTGTATGCTAGTTCGGATCTCCGCCCTATAATGGCTCATTAATTCAATCGTATATTGATATAGGGCATAATCTAGCGGGTTGCGATAAGTTACAGTCATCTTCTCCATCAGAGGAGCACTCGTCGCAGGGGCCGAGGCCGACATTAGACTGGCGGCGGTGAATAGGCTGGCTATCAGTAACTTTTTCATAGGACACTCCATGACACTCAGCATTGTTGGTTTAGCTGTTTTGCAAGTTAGCTGTGAATTGAGAGTTAGCTGTGAATTGAGAGTGTAAAGGCCGCATTTGAGTTACGCGCCGTGCCTTTGTAACTGAGTGTGAGCAGTTGCCAGCCTGGTAACATTTATATACGCAATCCGCCGATGTGACATATTTGGTAATAAGAAGTAGGGAGTCGAACTCAAGGTGAGTCAGAACCAGCGCAAGACCTTAGTAAAAGATGTTGTCGTGTTAGGCGGCGGTATGGTGGGGGCGGCGACCGTCCTCGGGTTAGCGCAGCTTGGCCTGTCGGTGGCGGTGGTTGAGGCCTATACGCCTAAAGCCTACGACGGTGAGCAGGCATTGGATCTTAGGGTGTCGGCCATCAGCGTGGCCTCGGAGCAGTTGCTCGAGCGCCTGGGTGCCTTGTCGGCCCTCGGTGAGATGCGCCAGGTGGCCTACAAGGGGCTGGAAACCTGGGAAATCGATGGCTGTATCACCCAGTTTCACAGCGACCAGATAGGTGCCACTCACCTTGGGCATATCGTCGAGAACCGCCTGGTGCAGCTAGCGCTATGGCAGCAATTTGAGCACCATGACAACCTTAGCTTGCTCTGTCCGGCCAAGGTGAGTCAGTTTACCCGTATCGACGATGGCATTCGCCTAACCCTGGACGATGGCAGCGAGATAGAGACACGTCTGTTGGTCGGCGCCGATGGCGCTAATTCTCAGGTGCGCCAGTGGGCAGGCATCGGGGTGACGGGCTGGGACTACGCCCAGTCGGCCATGCTGATCAATATTGCCACCGAGCAGGAAGAGCAGGATGTCACCTGGCAGCAGTTTACCCCTAAGGGGCCGCGGTCCCTGTTGCCCCTACCGGGTAAGCACGCCTCCCTGGTGTGGTATGACGATGCCAGCCGTATCGCCCAGCTACAAAGCCTGAGTCCTCAGGCCCTGTATGAACAGATAGATGCGCATTTCCCCAAGCGCCTGGCCCGTGAGTTTAAGGTGCTCTCTAAGGGAAGTTTTAAGCTGACCCGCCGCCACGCGCAGCGCTATTTTGACGATCACCTGGTGATCCTGGGCGATGCCGCTCATACCATCAACCCGCTGGCCGGCCAGGGCGTTAACCTGGGCTTTAAGGATGTCAGCGCCCTGATAGACACCTTTGCCGATGCCATCGCTAACCATAAATGCTGGTGGGACAATGATGTGCTCAAGCAATACCAGAGCAAGCGTTATGCCGACAATCAGTTGATGATGACCACCATGGATCTCTTCTACGCCGGCTTTAGTAACGATCTCCTGCCGCTGAAGCTACTACGAAACGGCGCCCTCAAGCTGGCTAATATCGATGGGCCCATCAAGCAGAAGGTACTCAAATACGCCATGGGGCTCTAAGCATCATGGCGTAAACCTCCCGCCCCGGATAAATTTGTTGCCGACTCGATTGAGTGCTAAAATGCCGCGTTTTTTATTGGCACTTGCGAACGGACAAGGGTGAAATGAGCAATATAAAGCTTATCGTAGGCTTGGCTAATCCAGGCGACAAATATGAGCGGACTCGGCACAACGCAGGTGCATGGTATGTCAACGAGCTGGCACGGGTTTGTGGTGTCAGCCTGGTGGCCGATAGCAAATACTTTGGCCTGACCGCCAGGGCGACCCTGTATGGTAAAGATGTACGCCTGTTGATCCCAACGACCTTTATGAACCTCAGTGGTAAGTCGGTGGGAGCCTTGGCAAACTTCTTTCGTATCGCCCCCGATGAGATCTTAGTGGCTCACGACGAGCTGGATATGCCGCCAGGCGTGGCTAAGTTTAAGTTGGGCGGGGGGCATGGTGGCCATAATGGCCTGAAAGATATCATCGCCAAGCTCGGTAACGACAAAGGTTTCTATCGCCTGCGTATCGGCATAGGGCATCCTGGCGACAAGAGCATGGTCAGCAACTATGTGCTGGGCAAGGCGCCGCAGACAGAGCAAGGCCTCATCGAAGAGGTGATTGACGAGGCGGTGCGTGCCACCGAGGTGCTTTTTAAGGAAGATATGAGTAAGGCGATGCACAGGTTGCACTCTTACAAGGCCGGCTAAGCCGATAACTCGGCAGTGAACAGCTTCATTATCGCTTAGGCGATAAGATTAATTGAATAAAGGTAATAATATGGGTTTTAAATGTGGCATCGTCGGCCTACCAAACGTAGGTAAATCGACTCTGTTCAACGCCTTGACCAAGGCGGGTATCGAAGCGTCAAACTTCCCGTTTTGTACGATCGAGCCTAACACGGGTGTAGTACCTGTGCCGGATCCACGTTTGGAGGCCCTGGCGGAAATCGTTAAGCCTGAACGTGTACTGCCAACCACCATGGAGTTCGTCGACATCGCCGGTCTAGTGGCGGGCGCCTCGAAAGGTGAAGGCCTGGGCAACAAGTTCCTGGCAAACATCCGTGAAACCGATGCTATCGGTCATGTGGTGCGCTGCTTCGAAGATGACAATATCGTACACGTGGCCAACAAGGTATCGCCTGCAAGCGACATCGAGGTGATCAACACAGAACTCGCGCTGGCCGACCTGGACTCTTGTGAGCGCGCCATCGTGCGTCAGCAAAAGCGTGCCAAGGGTGGCGATAAGGACGCTAAGTTCGAGGTGAGCGTACTTGAGAAGATGCGCCCCGTGCTGGATGAAGGTCACATGCTGCGTTCTATGGATCTCAGCAAAGAGGAGCTGGCGGCGGTTAACTACCTTAACTTCCTGACCCTCAAGCCGACCATGTATATCGCTAATGTTGCCGAAGATGGTTTCGAGAATAACCCGCATCTGGACGCGGTACGTGAGATCGCCACCAGAGAAAATGCGGTTGTGGTTGCTGTTTGTGCGGCGATCGAATCTGAGCTGGCCGAGATGGATGCCGAAGATCGTGACGAGTTCATGGCCGACCTGGGTCTGGAAGAGCCTGGCCTCGACCGCGTGATCCGCGCCGGTTACCAGCTGCTGGATCTACACACCTACTTTACCGCTGGCGTGAAAGAGGTTCGTGCCTGGACTGTACCTGTGGGAGCCTGTGCGCCGCAAGCCGCTGGCGTGATCCACACCGACTTCGAACGTGGCTTCATTCGTGCCCAGGTGATGTCTTATGATGACTTCATCGCCTATAAGGGTGAGGCGGGTGCCAAAGAAGCGGGTAAACTGCGCGTCGAAGGTAAGACCTATGTGGTTAAAGATGGCGATGTGATGCATTTCCTCTTCAACGTATAGGGTTAGCGCCGCGCTTAGCGGCGAAAACCGACAAGCGTTAAGCGGCTCGATACTCATTATCGGGCCGTTTTGCTTTCTCCGGCGGCTGAAAAAAGGCGTTAATTGCGGCTTTTTAGGGGCGAATTGCATAAGGCCTGTTCACTTTGGTGAGTTTATAGGCGAACGGCTAAGATAGTTTAAATTAGCGAAAAAAAGCTGTTGACCTGCCTACGCTGAATAAGCATAATACGCCCCGTTCCTCAGCAAGAGGGGCGCAAAATTACGATGGCTATGTAGCTCAGCTGGTTAGAGCACAGCACTCATAATGCTGGGGTCGCAGGTTCAAGTCCCGCCATAGCTACCATCTTTTCAAGATGCAAAACTGAACGAGTAGCAGGGCAGTGTCCCGACTTTAAAGGCTACCATCTCTTCAAGATGTAAAAATAGAAGCAAGTGCGGGAGTGGTGGAATTGGTAGACACGCCAGATTTAGGTTCTGGTGCCGCAAGGTGTGAGAGTTCAAGTCTCTCCTCCCGTACCATTTATTTTTGATTAGAGGTTGTCTACCTTTAGTCTTAAGCAAGAAAATTGGGGTATCGCCAAGCGGTAAGGCACCGGGTTTTGATCTCGGCATTCCTAGGTTCGAATCCTAGTACCCCAGCCATTTTCTCTTGCTTACTTTGATTCTTGGGGTATCGCCAAGCGGTAAGGCACCGGGTTTTGATCTCGGCATTCCTAGGTTCGAATCCTAGTACCCCAGCCATTTATCAGTAAGATAAATGTGGCTATGTAGCTCAGCTGGTTAGAGCACAGCACTCATAATGCTGGGGTCGCAGGTTCAAGTCCCGCCATAGCTACCATCTTATTCAAGGTAAATCCGCCGTTATCGGCGCCATCTGCTCGAGATGTTAAATTAGAGATTTGCTAGTTAGTTGAATGCTGAGTTGTTAAGACTTAACGTTCAGACATATGACTAGAACTATCCTTGTCAGGATATAAAACATAGATGCAGTGGATAAGTGGTGGCGTTGCCGATAGACACGCCAGATTTAACGCTGATTATCCTTGTCAGGATATAAAACATAGATGCAGTGCGGGAGTGGTGGAATTGGTAGACACGCCAGATTTAGGTTCTGGTGCCGCAAGGTGTGAGAGTTCAAGTCTCTCCTCCCGTACCATTATTTAGGCTTGCAGGTATCGCCTGTAACCCGAAAAAGCTTGTTGGGGTATCGCCAAGCGGTAAGGCACCGGGTTTTGATCTCGGCATTCCTAGGTTCGAATCCTAGTACCCCAGCCATTTTTATCTAGCTTAAGATTTAAAACTAAGCCATCTGATCAGATGTAAAGCGATGCGGGAGTGGTGGAATTGGTAGACACGCCAGATTTAGGTTCTGGTGCCGCAAGGTGTGAGAGTTCAAGTCTCTCCTCCCGTACCATTATTAAATACGAAGAGCCTGTCCAAGTGACAGGCTTTTTTGTATCTAGGATTTGAGCAATACTCTCTCTAAGCTTTTATCTAGCAAGCCTCTATGTAGTAATCCTCTGCCTAATCGACCTCTGCCTAGTTAGCCTTTACAAAGTTTCATATCTCATCAGGCCCTTTTAACGCTGTGAACCAGGTGGCTAGTCGCTGCTATGGCACTGTGATAGCATGAGTTTTTTATCACAGGGAGTGACTACCTTGAGCATTAAAACATTACTCAGCGGCCTGAGCCTGCTGGCGCTGAGCCCTCTGGTGCTGGCACAGCCCAGTACCTTAACCATAAAGCAAAATACCCAGCCTAAGTCTTCAGACCGCTATATTAGTGCGGTACACAAAGAGATAGAGACAAACAACATAGGGCTAGAAAAGACGCGCTATGCGATCCTGATGGGCATGTTGAACACTAAGGGATTTGCCTGGGTGTATGATGGCGAGGGAGAAGGCTATATCCTGGCGCGCTTCGATTATCGCGGTGATACCAATGTGATGCGCATCGAATACGATGAGTCGCTGGTACAGCTCAAGTATCAGGACGCCCTGGGTGATTATCAGTGTGCAAATCTCATCGAGGGGATCTGCTACAAGAATGGTCGGGGCTATTACAACTATATCAAGAACCTCAGAGCCAGCATCGCCAGACAGCTGAAGATGCGTTAAGGAAGGGTGAAGATGAATAAGATTATGCTAGGAATGCTCATTGGTCTGAGCCTTGCGGGCCCATTACAGGCCGAGGGGCTGCACATCTATCAAGATCCCATTCCGTTGGGGAGCTATGTGGCCGATTATGATGACATGCTAGATAAAGCCGTGTCGCGTAATCATTGGCGCTTCGAGCGCGAGGGCGATAAACGCTTCGCCAGGCTGAGTTATAAGACCTATGAGATCAATGTCGAGTTGGTCGAGAGTGATAGAGGGATCGCCATTATCCTGATCGATGCCAAGCGAGAAGGCTGCACTAAGAACTGTGACGTCGATATGAGGAAGGTGACAGGCTGGTTGGTTAAACTGCGCCGCGCCATCGCCTATGATCTCACCCTAGCGGTGCGTGATGACGCCTTGAGGCGCACGGTCAGATAAGAGTAGGCATAGATAAGCATTCGCTGAAACTAAGTCATGCTAGATACAAAAAAGCCACTCGATTGAGTGGCTTTTTTCTTTACCCTTGAAAGCGGGTGATTAGTGCTTAAACATCGCAGAGATAGACTCTTCGTTGCTTACGCGGCGAATAGCTTCTGCCATTACGCTAGACATGGTCAGCTGAGTCACCTTGTCCAGTGCCGCCATCTCTTCGCTTAGCGGGATGGTGTCGGTCACGATTACTTCATCGATCACTGACTCGGCGATGTTCTTAGGCGCATTGCCAGAGAATACAGGGTGAGTCGCATAGGCGAATACGCGGTTAGCACCGTGCTCTTTCAGGGCTTCGGCAGCCTTACACAGAGTACCACCGGTATCGATCATGTCGTCGACTATGATGCAGTCACGGCCTTGAACGTCACCAATGATGTGCATGACCTGGGCAACGTTTGCCTGTGGGCGACGCTTGTCGATGATAGCCAGATCTGAGTCGTCCAGTAGCTTGGCTACGGCGCGGGCACGTACAACACCACCGATATCGGGTGAAACCACGACAGGGTTGTCCAGTTCCTTACCCAGCATGTCTTCCAGCAGCACTGGGCTACCGAATACGTTGTCTACAGGTACATCGAAGAAGCCCTGGATCTGCTCGGCGTGCAGGTCACAGGTAAGTACGCGGTCAACACCTACGCTTGACAGGAAGTCGGCGACAACCTTAGCGGTAATAGGCACACGGGCACTGCGTACACGACGGTCTTGGCGAGCGTAACCGAAGTAAGGAATAACCGCAGTAATACGGCCAGCAGATGCGCGACGCAACGCGTCTACCATAACGATAAGTTCCATCAGGTTATCGTTAGTAGGTGCACAAGTAGATTGAATGATAAATACATCCGCCCCACGTACATTTTCGTTAATCTGGACACTGATTTCACCGTCACTGAAAACGCCAACCTCAGCGTCTCCGAGTTTACAAAATAGGCGATCTGCTATCTTCTTGGCGAGACTGGGGGTTGCGTTACCAGCAAATAGTTTAATGTCAGGCACTGTATGGACCTCAGGCGTATGCTTCATTGTAATGGTCGGGATAATAACCGCTTATCCCGCATGAACTTAGCGCTGCGCTAACCGCAACGCCAATGGTGATTTATTTGTCCCCTTGGCGATGAAACCGCACAAATCTGCCGGCAATTGGGCAAAAACTTGTTCTGCCTGCTGGCGCGTGTCGAAGATACCGAATACACATGCTCCGGTTCCCGTCATTCTGGACGGCGCATATTCTATCAGCCACGCCAATGCTTTGGCAACTTGGGGGTATTGCTGGGCGACACGAGCCTGGCAGTCGTTATGCCAGTCACTGCTCATTAAATCATCCATCGACAGCTTAGGAGTGTCCCGTGGCAGGAGAGGATCGTTAAACACCTCTGCGGTGGAAACGTGTACATCTGGTGTCAGGATGAGGTACCAGTCTTCCGGTGCCTCGACCGGAATCAACTTCTCGCCGACCCCTTCGGCAAATGCCGATAAACCATTAATAAAAACAGGGACATCAGCGCCGAGAGCTAGACCAATTTTAGCCAGTTCATCCTGCGACAGTTGAGTATTCCAAAGATGATTCAATGCGACCAGTGTGGTCGCCGCATCGGATGAGCCGCCGCCTATGCCGCCGCCCATTGGTAGTTTTTTATCCAACCAGATCTCGGCGCCCTGGTGGGTGCCGGTATAGTCCTGCAAGGATTTTGCAGCTTTTAGAATTAAGTTATCGCTATTTGCAACAACAGCTTCCATCTCTGAGTGCAGGGTTAGGGTGCCGCTGTTATTGATGGCAAAATCCAGGTGATCACAGTAGTCGATGAACTGGAACAGGGTCTGCAGCTCATGGTAGCCATCGGCGCGGCGGCCGTTGACGTGGAGAAACAGGTTGAGCTTAGCCGGTGCCGGCCAGGCGGTGGATCTATTGCTTGTCATTTCTCTATTCCGGTTGTGATGCTTTGATGGGCGTCGGTGTCAGCGCCTGCCATTGGCTTACCTGCAACTTTAAGCGTATCTCATTACGTTGCAGCTGTAGCTGTCTCGGTAGCTCGGCGCCGCTTTGGGTTTGCCAACTGCTGAAGCTAACGTGCCAGGGACTCTTGCCTGTGTGATTGAGTACTTCCATGGGACGCCCTAGCTGATCGACCGCGACCACTTCATCCTGGGGGGAGATTTGCCCTGTGATCCACAGGGGCAGGGTGTCGACCGGAATCGACCAGCCGGTGAGGCGCCTAAGCAGCTCTTCGGCATCTGTGTCCCGATACACCTTGTCTTCGATCTCCAGGCTTGCCTGGCTGGGGGTCTTGTTGAGGCTCATCACTGTGGTGCCCAGCATAGTGGTTAGGGTCAGCTCGTCATTGGTTTGGGTGTGGAACCAGTAGAGGTTAGTGCTGAATTTGTCGTCGGGGGTGCGCACCGCCAACTTGCCCTGGAGTTCCCAAGCCTTTGCCTGGCTAGCGCTTTTTACCTGCATGGGGGCATAGTCGATCGGTTTATGGGAGGCACAGCCGGTGAGGGTTATTAGGAGTAAGGCTGTAATGCTTGCCGATATTTTTGTGAAGTAGTTCAAATTATTCATCTATGACTAAAAGACCTGCGCATATCATACGAGGGCTGCCTACAAATACCAATGGCTAAGGGGCAAAATTCCTGCCAGCCTAGGCTAGGGTTAGCAATGGCTAATTTTATCCCGGGAGTAAGGGCTTGATTTTAAGCCTTAGGTTTAATAGAAAAAAGTTGTGACAAGCCAGATTATTATTCGGTTTTGTTAAGCGTATTCTGTTTTTAGTCGACTCAATTGCGTAGAATGACTGCCATTAAGTGAGATGATTCGGGCCAGCGTGCCGGTAGTCAATGAACTCGCAAGATTAACAGACCCTAGAGACCAGAAAGAGTCAGATGAGCCTTGTAGCAATCGGTATTAATCATAAAACAGCCACTGTAGACCTACGAGAAAAGGTAGCGTTTGCGCCTGATAAAATTCATGAAGCGATGAAGAGTCTTGCCAGTCGGACCAAGACGGGGGAGGCGGTGATCGTCTCAACCTGTAACCGCACCGAGCTCTATTGCAACACGGGTGACGAGGCGGATGTGATCAGCTGGCTGGAGTCTTATCATCAGTTATCCCACGAAGATGTATTGCCTTGCCTGTACAAGTATCAGGGACAGCAGGTAGTACAGCATCTGATGCGTGTCTCATCGGGACTCGACTCGCTAATTCTGGGTGAGCCGCAGATCTTAGGTCAGGTGAAGCAATCTTTTGTGAAGGCCAAAGAGGCTGGTACGGTTGCGGTGACCATGGACAGGCTGTTCCAAAATACCTTCTCGGTGGCCAAGAAGGTGCGCACGAGACAGAGATCGGCGCCGCCGCCGTGTCGGTTGCCTTCGCCGCCGTGAGCATGGCCAAACATATTTTCTCGGCGCTGAGCGCCACTAAGGTGCTGCTGATCGGCGCCGGTGAGACCATTGAGCTAGTGGCCCGCCACCTGAAAGACAATGGTGTCGACTCCATGATAGTCGCCAACCGTACCATTTCTCGCGCCGAAGCCATGTGCGAAGAGTTCGGTGCCACAGCAATTACGCTCGAACAGATACCAGATTTTCTCCCTAAGGCCGATATCGTGATATCCTCTACCGCCAGCCCATTACCTATACTGGGTAAAGGCATGGTAGAAAAAGCGCTTAAGCAGCGTCGTCATCAACCTATGTTATTGGTTGATATAGCAGTTCCTAGAGATATCGAGGCCGAGGTTGCCGATCTGGACGATGCCTTCTTATACACGGTTGACGATCTGCAAAGCATTATTGAACAGAATATGGCCTCCCGACGTGAGGCGGCCGAGAAAGCTGAATTAATTGTTGAAGAGGAATCTCATCAATTCATGGAATGGATTCGATCGTTAGAGTCGGTCGATAGCATTCGTGAATACCGAAGCCAGAGTATGGCGATCAAAGATGAGTTGGTGGAGCGAGCCATCAATAAGTTGGCCCAGGGGGGGGATAGCGAGCAGCTAATACTGGAACTGGCGAACAAGTTGACCAATAAGTTGATCCACGCCCCGACCCAGGCACTCACCCAGGCGAGCCGCCGCGGTGACCTCAACAGCCTAGGACAATTAAGATCAGCGCTCGGACTAGATAAAGACTAAGGTTAGCGTTGTAATGAAGGACAGTGTTATTCGCAAGCTCGAAGGCTTGCTGGAGCGTAATGAAGAGGTTTTGGCGCTGCTGAGTGATGCGGAAATCATCGCCGATCAGGAGCGTTTTCGCGCTCTGTCCAAAGAGTATTCCCAGCTCGAAGAGGTGGTAAAGAGCTTCAAGGCCTACCGCCAGGCGGAAGACGACCTTGCCTCGGCGCAAGAGATGCTGAGTGAGGATGACGCCGATCTGAAAGAGATGGCGCAAGAAGAGATTAAGGAAGCCAAGGCTACCCTCGAAGCCTTAGAAGGTGAGCTGCAGATCCTGCTGCTGCCTAAAGATCCAAAAGATGACAACAACGCCTTCATCGAGATCCGTGCCGGTGCCGGTGGCGACGAGGCGGCTATCTTTGCCGGTGACTTGTTCCGCATGTACAGCCGCTACTGCGAGGCTAACCGCTGGCAGATGGAGATCATGAACGCCAACGAAGGCGAACACGGTGGCTTCAAAGAGATCATCGTTAAAGTCTCTGGTGATGGCGTCTATGGCAAGCTCAAGTTTGAGTCTGGCGGCCACCGCGTGCAGCGTGTGCCTGAAACCGAGTCTCAAGGGCGAGTGCACACCTCGGCCTGTACCGTGGTGGTGATGCCTGAGATCCCAGAAGCCGAAGCGATTGAGATCAATCCTGCCGACCTTAAGGTCGATACCTTCCGCGCCTCGGGCGCCGGTGGTCAGCACGTTAACAAGACAGATTCTGCTATCCGTATTACCCATATTCCTTCAGGCATAGTGGTGGAGTGTCAGGATCAACGCTCGCAGCATAAAAACCGCGCCCAGGCCATGAGCGTCTTGGCCGCCCGTATTCAGGCGGTGGAAGATGAGAAGCGTCGCAGCGAAGAGGAATCGACACGTCGCAACCTGGTGGCCAGTGGTGATCGCTCGGAGCGTGTGCGTACCTATAACTTCCCGCAGGGACGTGTGAGCGAGCACAGAATCAACCTGACCCTCTATCGTCTCAACGAGGTGATGGAAGGTGATCTCGATGCCATCCTCGGCCCCTTGATGCAGGAAAACCAAGCCGACATGTTAGCAGCCCTTTCCGAAGGTTAATCTTGCTATCATTGCCGCTAGGTGATTAAGGATAAGCTTTGTTTCAGACGTTAGCACAGGCCCTCGATTGGGCAACTACTCAACTTTTTGAGGTTTCCGACAGCGCTAAGCTCGATGCCGAGGTGATGCTGCTGCATATCATTCATAAGCAGCGCAGTTACCTCTACACCTGGCCTGATGAGCGTTTGACCAGTGAGCAGGTGACCGAATACAAACAGATGGTGTCTCGGCGTAAGATAGGCACACCCATCGCCCATATTGTGGGCGAGCGGGAGTTCTGGTCGCTGCCCTTCATGGTCAATCCCACCACCTTGATTCCGCGTCCTGATACCGAGATATTGGTTGAAACCGCGCTCAACCTACCTCTGGCAGATAATGCCAAGGTGTTGGACTTAGGTACGGGCACAGGTGCTATCGCCTTGTCGCTGGCCTTCGAGCGTAACACCTGGCAGATCACCGCGGTCGATAAGGTCTCTGAAGCGGTAGCTCTGGCTAAGGCTAACCGGGACAATCTCAAGCTACCCCAGGTAGAAGTGTTGCAGAGCGACTGGTTCGATGCCATCAACCGCTATGACTTTAACCTGATCGTCTCCAATCCGCCTTATATCGATGAGGAAGATGAGCATCTGTCTCAGGGCGATGTGCGCTTCGAGCCCCACAGCGCCCTCACCGCGGGTGAACACGGCTATGCGGATCTCTTCCATATTGCCGAGGCCGCCCGCGATTATCTGGCGCCCGGTGGCTACCTGCTGCTGGAGCATGGCTTCGGCCAGGCACTCACTGTGCGCGACAAGATGATCGAGCTGGGTTATGAGGCCGTGGCGACGGTACGTGACTTTGGCAGCAACGACAGATGTACCTTAGGCCGCTGGCCAAGATAGCCGCCTTAGTTTCTATCTGATAAAAACAAAAAACGCCATGGGCCCGAGCCTGTGGCGTTTTTTTTAACTGCTGAATGAACATTACTCAATAAGTTAATACTTAATCAACAAGCTAATCCTTAATCAACAAGCTAGTAGGAGAGGTGCAAGGAGCACAGCGTGAAAATGATGGCAATGTGACTGACATTTACAGACGCTTGGTCATGAAGTATTTACAGCCCGTCGCGGGATACTGCTCCTGGGTCCACTCCAGTCGATAGCCTCTGGCCTCATAGAAGGAGAAGTGTGAATATACTTTCAGCCAAAGGGTCGTGTTAATCACTATAGGTATTACTAATGTCTAGGCCATCTAATGACTGCTTACGGTATCGAAGCTGCTCCTATCTATACGAAAATCACATTGTGACCAAATAATCGACAGCTGTAGGGGGCGTTGAACGTGGTATATACCCCTATTTTGATTGTCTTGAATCTAGACCGATTAACCGTCCATTATCGGCTTTATGATTTGAGCACAATTTAAGAAGTAAAGTGAGGAGGGCTGTGTTTTTGGAAGAACAATGTTTTTTATTTGTGTTTATTGTTGACTATTTGTTTTAACTGGGTAGTTTTGTTGTTGTCAGGTTAACTCCTTGATGTATTTAAGTTTGAGAACTCGATGTGATTAAGGAAATCGAGTGATAATAATCTAATGGAATGAAGAATATGACAGCAATAAGTAATATATCAAACGCGGTAAGAGTGGCTTTATTTGCTACTACTGGCGTGGCTTTGTTGGCAAGTTCCAGTGTTTATGCTGAAGAAGAACAACAAATAGAACGTATCGAAGTTACTGGTTCAAAAATTAAGCGTATTGGTGAGCTATCTCCAACGCCAATTACAGTGATTACGGGTGCACAAATGATGGAGATGGGTATCACTAACGTTGCTGATATCTTAAATAAGCTTCCGTCTTCAACTGTTGGCATTTCGCCAGAAACTTCTAATAATACTATTTTTGCCAGCGGGTTAAATAAGACTAACCTGCGTGGTCTAGGTAGTGACCGTACACTTGTTTTGGTTAATGGCCGTCGCTTTGTGGCAGGCTCAAGTGGTGACTCAGCGGTGGATTTGAATACCATTCCTACCGCGATGGTTGCTCGTATGGAGGTCATTACTGGAGGTGCTTCTGCGGTTTACGGTTCTGATGCAATCGCAGGTGTGATTAATATTATTACTCGTGACGATGTTCAAGGTGTGGAGCTTGATGCTTCTTATACGCAACCAGAACAGAGTGGTGGGGAAGAGAGCCAATTTTCTGTAACCGCTGGCGGCGAATTTCTTGATGACAAACTTTCAACAGTTTTCAACTTTACCTATGCAAAGCAGAAAGAGTTACGTCCTACCGACAGAGACTTTTTAAACAACCCTGTTAATAGTATTTATAATCCTGATATGTCGGAAGGTGCTCCTGCACGAATTCCATACTATGGACGTAAACCGCTTTCTTGGATTAATGAAGCTGGTACATTCTTTGCCAATGATGGTGAGCAGTATACTTTTGATAAAGACGGAAACATGAAAATCTTCGATTATGGAGAAGGTTTGATTGAGGGGCCGGGTAACAATGGTAACTACTGTGGACCAAGCTGTGAAGGCTATGATCCTGTCGATTATGGACAAATCCGTACGCCGCTGGAGCGTAAGGTGTTCACATTAAATACCGATTATGAGATTAATGATAATCATAAGTTATTTTCTGAAATTACTTATGTAGATTATCAGTCCAATGGTGAGAGTACACCTGTTTTCCATACAAGCAATAGATTATACGCGGATAACGCTTTCCTTACTGATGAAGCTCGTCAGTTGATGACAGATACAGGTATGTCAAGCCTAAACCTTTATCGTATAGATAGAGAATTTGGCAATCGTACTTATAATCAAGATCGTGAAACACTGCGTGTCCTTGTTGGTATCGAAGGTGTTATCAGTGAAAATTGGGATTACTCTTTCCACGCTCAACGAGGTCAGCTAGATGAGACGACTGTTTGGGAAGGTGAAATTTGGGCTGATCGTTACAATCAAGCTAAAGATGCTGTTTTTGCTGCAGACGGCAGCATAGTTTGTCGTGATGCTGATGCTCAAGCTGCTGGATGTGTTCCGCTAAATCTATTTGGTGAGAACCAGGCAAGCCAAGAAGCAATTGATTGGGTTAGCACGAGCGCTGGTCGTACAGCGAAGACAACACAAACTACAGCAGGTTTAGTGATTAATGGTACAATGTTTGAGCTGCCTGCAGGATATGTCAGTGCTGCATTTAGTGCCGATTATCGTAAAGAAGAGTCGGAAACTACACCAGATCAGGCTCTTATCGATGGTACTATTTTTGGCAACACAGCTAACCCAATGAAAGGTGAGTATGATGTCACTGAGCTTGCCGTTGAATTTAGTATTCCATTATTGTCAGATACCTTCCTTGCGTATGATTTAGGTCTAGATCTAGCTTATCGCTGGATGGATTACAGCACTGCTGGTCAAGATGATGCGTGGAAAGTCGGCTTAAACTGGGCACCTATCGAAGATCTTCGTATTCGTGCTACTAAGTCAAAATCGGTTCGAGCTCCTAACATTAGTGAACTGTTTGACCCAGCAGGGCAAACATTCTCTAGCTTCACAGACGTGTGTGACAAAATTAACGTCGAGTTAGGACCCAATGAGAATCGTAAGAAAAACTGTCAAGCCGCTGGTTTACCTGCAGGCTGGAACCCAAGTGATGAGTGGTATTTAAGTAATCACCCGGGTAGCAATGCTGGTAACCCAGATCTAAAAGCTGAAACTTCTAACGATTACACAATTGGTGCTATCTATACCCCAAGCTATGTTGAAGGTTTGTCTTTAACCGTCGATTACTGGGCTTTTGAGATCACTGATGCGATTGAGTATATTGACGTAGCTACTGCAGTTCGTTATTGCTACGACTCTGAATCATTGGATAATGTTTACTGTAGCCGCTTTACCCGTGACGCCTCCACTGGTGACATCATCGACTTTGTACAATCGCCAGTTAACTCAGCGTCATTTGACGTTAAGGGTGTAGATATTGAAGCCGTATACGATATTCCAACGGATAATTTTGGTGACTTCAAGGTTCATGTTATCGCAACATATCTAGAGAAGTGGGAAACGAATCCAACAGGATTTGATGCAGATCTTCAGGTCGATGTTGGTGAGTATACTGATCCACGTTGGAAGGCGATGTTTAGTCTTGGATGGGAATATGATGCGCTAAGCCTAGAGGCTAGAAGCAACTACCGTCATTCAGCAGTCGCCTCTAATGATTGGAAGCCTGAGAACAACAACTATAACGACATTCCGTCGCATACAGTTTGGGACTTCACAGGCGCATATGATTTCACCGAATCGTTTTCTCTTCGTTTCGGTGTGAAGAATGTGTTCGATATCGCGCCGCCACGTAATCCATATGTTTATGATGGAGACGGTTATTATGACACTAACGGGCGTGCATTCTTCCTAGGTGCAAACTATAAGCTATAACCTAATTTTTAGGATGTAAGTTATAGAAACAGAAAAACCAGTTGTTCAAAGCAACTGGTTTTTTTATTGCAAATCAGAAAGTAAATACTATCGATGCGCCTTAGTTTTTAGCTGTAGTCAGAAATTAAAAAGCACTACTTTGATAAAAGCTTGGTCATGAAGTATTTACAGCCCGTCGCAGGGTACTGCTCTTGGGTCCACTCCAGTCGATAGCCTCTGGCCTCGTAGAAGGGCCGCGCCTGAAAGTTTAAGGTATCCAGGATGGCATAGATACAGCCTCGCTCCCTGGCAATACGTTCGGCTGCTGCCAGCATCTTGCTGCCGATATGCTGGCCTCTGAGAGACTCGCTCACCCAGAAGTTATCTATCATCAGCCAGTTGCCGAAGGTGCGAGCCGACAGGCCGGCGATCAGCTCGCCCGCCTCATTCTCAAGCTTTAGGCCCAGGGGTAAGCGCTCGCTCACTTCCCAACGTTGCCAGTTAAATTCGGCGATTTTCTGTTTGACGGTATCGGCAAATTCGCTGGAATCGTCATGGGTAAAGTTGATTTTGCTATCTGTGTTCAAGTGACATTTCCTTTATGAAAAATATCTAGAGGCATTATCGCTAAGAATCAAGAGTATGATATTGGTGCCCCGGCCTTTGATCGGGTACACTAGCGCCTTTGTGAGCCACGAAAGAAGATATAATGGACAGTTTATACCCAGCTATTAAGCATATACACCTCACCCTGATTAGCGTGAGTGTGCTGTTTTTTATCGTACGATTTGTGCTGCATCTTAAACAATCTGCCATCATGGACAAGAAGTTTGTTAAGATTGCGCCCCATGTGATCGATACCTTCCTGCTGCTCTCCGGTCTAACCCTGTGCTTCATCATCAAGCAGTATCCGTTGCAGGATGCCTGGCTGACCGAGAAGATAGGCGCAGTGATCGCTTACATCTTCCTGGCGGCTATCTCGCTCAAGGCTAACCGTAACAAACTATTCAAGACTTTCGCGGCTTTGGGCGCGCTGGCTTGGGTGATGTACGCCGCTAAGTTAGCCATGTTCAAACAAGCAATATTAATGAGCTAATGACAAACCTGATCTTAAATGAGGCGCTCTCTCTGCCAGAGAGCGCCTTTGATATTTCCGAGCACCTGGGATTTTCCGATAAGGAAGCGGCAAAGTGGGCCTGGTATGAGCTGGCCGGCTCGGTACTTAGCCACTATCTGGTGGACCGAGAGGCCCGTCTGGACGCCTTGCTCAAATGGTTTTACCAGGATCTTGGTTTCTGCGCACGCGAGTCCTATTTCAGCACCGAGGCGGCAGATCTGGCCAGCTGTATCACCACGCGTCAGGGTAACAGTACCACGCTGGCGACTGTGCTTATGCTGCTGGGTAAGCAGTTGGATCTGGTGTTGCAGCCTCTGCTGTTGCCGGGGACCACAGTGCTCAGTTGCCGCATCGACGACAATGTGCGCTATATCGACCCGCTGACCGGGCAACCTCTGACTCGTCACCAGCTACACGTGTTGGTGCGCGGCGAGTTAGGTAACGGCGCCCCATTTAAGCCGCGTTACCTTAAGCCCGCTAGCCTCAAGCGTCTATTGTCACGCATGCTACACGAACTCAAGGCCGGCGCCATCTTGGCGAGCCAGTTTGAGAGCGCCATGGAGTGTTGTAACTTACTGCTGCAGTGGCATGAAGATGACCTGAATCTCAACCGAGAACGGGCCTTTATCGCCCAACAGCTTGGCTGTATCAGTGTCGCGGCGGCGGATCTGAGACACTTTGTCGATAACAGCCCCCATGACCCAGTGACCGAGCTGGTGAAATTACAGCTAAAAGAGCTCAACGACGAGGTTGAGGTCTATCATTAACCCTCAGGGGCCAGGCCGGGAAGGCCTGACCCGGGGCAAAATTTACCATGGGCGCCACAAGGTGCCTGCGGCCATCGCTATAACTACAACAATAAATAACGAATAGAAAAATAAAAGGGAGATGAGATGAGCAGTACCGCATTAGTCAGTAATGACGCCACAGCCTTAGTCACCAATGACGCCACTGGCCTGGGCCTGCTGGCGGTGATCTTAGGATTCGTGTTTTACACCAACAGCAGCCAACACCCATTCTGGGTGAAGTTCTACCGTTTTATTCCTGCGCTGCTGCTCTGCTACTTCTTGCCTTCACTGCTTAACTCTTTCCATATTCTGGATGGCGATACGTCAAACCTCTACTTTGTCGCCTCCCGCTATCTATTGCCTGCCTGTCTGGTGCTGCTGATCTTAAGTGTCGACCTCAAGGCGATCCTTAGCCTGGGCCCCAAGGCGATTGTGATGTTTTTAACCGGCACAGTCGGCATAGTGATAGGTGGCCCCATCGCCTTACTTATTGTATCGACCCTCAACCCAGAGATTCTCGGGGTGAGCGGCCCGGACGCGGTCTGGCGCGGCATGACCACTCTGGCCGGTAGCTGGATCGGCGGCGGCGCCAACCAGGCGGCGATGAAGGAGATCTACGAGGCCGGTGGCAACATCTTCTCTATCATGGTGACGGTCGATGTGATCGTGGCCAACATCTGGATGGCCGTGCTGCTGTTTATGGCCTCTAAGGCCAAGGAGATAGATGCTAAGACTGGCGCCGATACCCGCGCCATCGAGACGCTTAAGTTGAAGGTGGAGAAGTATCATGCCGAAAATGCCCGTATCGCCAGCCTACGAGATCTGATGATGATCGTCGCCGTGGGCTTTGGTATAACGGGTCTTGCCCATGTGATCGCCGATTTCCTGGGGCCCTTCTTCGAGGCGAACTATCCCTGGACCCGCGACTACAGCCTAACCTCTAAGTTCTTCTGGCTGATCGTGACAGTGACCACCATAGGTCTGGCCATGTCGTTCACCCCAGTGCGCCATCTCGAGGCGGCTGGCGCCTCTAAGGTCGCCTCGGCCTTCCTCTATATTCTGGTGGCGACTATCGGCCTGCATATGGATGTGTTGAAACTGTTCGACCCGGCCAACCTCTGGTATTTCGCCATCGGCATCATTTGGATGGTCGTCCATGCCGGTTTCATGTTGCTGGTGGCCAAGCTGATTCGTGCACCGCTGTTTTATATGGCGGTGGGCAGTCAGGCTAACGTGGGCGGCGCCGCCTCTGCGCCCGTGGTGGCCGCAGCTTTCCATCCGGCCCTGGCACCTGTCGGTGTACTCCTGGCCGTATTAGGCTATGCTGTAGGCACCTATATGGCCTGGGTGTGTGGTCAGATTTTGCAGGTCGTAGCCCAGTAATAGGGCTCGAAATGCACTAACGTATTTGATTCCTGCCGGGGTTGCCCCGGCTTCTTAAGAGAGAAGTAGCGATGAGTAATAAAACCATAAAGTTAGGTAGCATTGAAATTGCAAACGACAAGCCTTTTGTCCTGTTTGGTGGCATGAATGTGCTCGAGTCGCGAGACCTGGCCATGCAGATCGCCGAGACCTATGCGGAAGTTACTCAGAAGCTGGGGATCCCTTATGTGTTTAAGGCGTCATTTGACAAGGCGAACCGCTCATCGGTTAACTCATATCGCGGCCCAGGCATGGAAGAGGGACTGAAGATCTTCCAGGAGATCAAAGACACCTTTAATCTGCCACTGATCACCGATGTGCACGAGCCGTACCAGTGTCAGCCCGTAGCAGAGGTGGTGGATATCATTCAGCTACCGGCCTTCCTGGCGCGTCAGACAGATCTTGTGGTGGCCATGGCCAAGACAGGTGCCATCATCAACGTGAAGAAGCCACAGTTCCTGGCGCCCCATGAGATGCGCCACATCATCACCAAGTTTAACGAGGCGGGTAACGACGAGATCATCCTGTGTGAGCGCGGCTCTTGCTTCGGCTACAACAACCTAGTGGTCGACATGCTGGGCATGGATGAGATGAAGCAGTCAGGCTACCCTGTGATCTTCGATGCTACCCACGCCCTGCAGCGCCCAGGTGGACGCAGTGACAGCGCGGGCGGTCGTCGTGCTCAGGCCACAGAGCTGGCTCGTAGCGGCATGGCGTTGGGCTTAGCGGGTCTGTTTATCGAGGCTCATCCTGATCCAGACAATGCCAAGTGCGACGGTCCATGTGCCTTGCCACTGCATCAGCTGGAAAACTACTTGACCCAGATGAAGGCCATAGACGATCTGGTGAAGTCTTTCGACCCAATCGACACCAGCAAGTAAGTCTCTTTACGCTGCCCTTAGTTATTAAAGCCCCGCCTGTGCGGGGCTTTTTGTTGGCCGGTCAAATAGTTGTAGATTGGGTTCTGCGCCTACCTTTCATGAGCCATTTTCACTCGCGCCAAGGCAGCTTAAGCGCTAGGCTAATACCCCCTTTATCAGAGTAGCGCCTATGTGGATCGTCTTTACCTTTCTCGCCGCCTTCATGCAGTCCTGGCGTAACGCCTTGCAGAGCCAGCTTAGCCGTGACGTGAAGGTCGCGGGGGTGACACTGGCGCGCTTTATTTGGGCGGGGCCCATCGCCGCCTGTTATCTCATGGCCCTCTATCTCTGGCTGCCGCCTGAACAGGCCATTGGCGCCTCGCCGTTTCCCGCCCCATTCTGGGGCTTTGTGAGCGGCGCAGCCCTGATGCAGATTGTGGCCACCGGCCTGATGGTCAAGCTGTTTCAGCTAAGAGACTTCGCCATAGGGGCGGGTCTGGCCAAGAGTGAGGCGATTGTCGCCGCGGTGTTTGGCGCGCTGTTTTTTGGTACTCAGTTGAGCCTGCTTGGCTGGCTCGGTGTGGTGATTGGCGCAGTGGCCGTACTTTTGATGAGCAAGGGGGCGGGCGTCGCCAGATTATCCCCTCAGGTGTTACTGCTGGGGCTTGCCTGTGGCAGCGCCTTCGCGCTCACCTCACTCTGGGTCAGAGAGGCGAGCCTGGTGCTGGGTTTGCCCTTTCCTCACAGCGCCGCCTGGGTGCTGTTTTGGGTGATAAGCCTGCAGACCGCCATCTTGTTGCTATTTCTCTGGTGGCGGGACCGGCAGACCCTGGCCGCCCTGTGGCGCAGGCCTAAGTTGACCCTGGCCATCAGCGTCACCAGCTGCCTGGGGTCTATCGGTTGGTTCAGTGCCATGGCCTTAGAGGACGTGCCTTATGTGAAGACCTTAGGGCAAGTTGAGGTGTTCTTCACCCTACTAGTGGCGGGGGGCTATCTTAAGCAGAGGGTCAAGCCGAAGGAGATGACCGCCTTGCTGCTGATTGCAGTGGCGGCCATCTTGGTGATCTGGGGATGATTTAGCTTAGGCGGTCTGGTAGCGGGCCAGGATGGTGCCCAGGCTCTCAGAGGCCTGCGATAGCTGACTGACACCGATTGAAGACTGGTTGGCCAGCTCCTTGATCACGTTAGCCTGCTGCCTAATCTCACTCAGTTCCGAGGCGATATCGTTGGCCACGGCGCTCTGCTCCTCCGAGGACGCCGCTATCTGGAAGCTCATGTCGATCACCGATTGTGACGATTCGTTGATGGCGCTGACGTCTGTGCCTATCTCGGTGATCAACGACTGGCTGGATTGGGCCTGCTTAACCGTGCGCTGGGTGATGTGGTCGATATTGTTGGTTTCCTGCTGCAGGTTCTCGATCATCGCCTGGATCTCTACCGTGGCCGACTGAGTACGGCTGGCCAGGGTTCTTACCTCATCGGCAACCACGGCGAAGCCGCGGCCCATCTCACCGGCGCGGGCGGCCTCGATGGCGGCGTTGAGCGCCAGCAGGTTGGTCTGCTCCGAGATGGCGTTGATGGTGGTGATCACCTCGTTGATCTTGGTGGCGTTGACCTTGAGGGTGCTGACCGAGTCCGAGGTCTGCTCGATGAAGCCCGAGAGCTGCTGAATATCCTTGATCGCCTTCTGCACCCGCTCGTAACTCTGACGCACAGATTGCGAGTTTTGCTCTACCTTTTCCACCGAGCTATTGGAGATGTTAGAGACCTCTCCGGCGGAAGCCGTCATCTCTTCCATGGCGGTGGCCACAGAGTCGAGAGAAAGATACTGCTGCTCTATCTGGCGCTCACTCTCCTGGTTTTCTGAGGCAAATGAACTGGCGGTGCTATGCAAGGTCTCGGCGCTATCCTTGACCGTCACCACGAGTTCGGTGAGTGTGTCCATGGCGTTATCCAGGGCGCAGCCTATGGTACCAAACTCATCGCGGCCCGGGTGGAAGCCCAGGCGTGAGGTGAGGTCGCCCTTGGCGATATTCTTGGTGGTGGTCCACAGCACCCAGAGGGCGCCGCCGATGAAGGTGGCGTTCCAGTAGAGCAGGACGGAGAAGGGCAGCAACCAGAGATAGGTCAGCAGCAGGCTGTAGAGGGCCGATTGTCTGGCGTCTCGCTCACGGCTGGCGACATTCTGCGTCAGGGATAGATTCTGCCCCGAGGCGCTGCGTACCACGGCGGTAATGCTGTCTTGGGTGCGGCTGGAGCTGGCCTGACCGCTGTGCTGGATATTAAGGCTGGCAAACTTGTCGGTTTGGCCGCTGGCCTCCAAGGCGCGAACCATGCCCGATAGTTCGCCCTCCAGTGCCATCATGGAGCCTTGCTCTATGGTGTCTATGCTCTCCTGGTAGCGGCTGACGCCGAGACAGGTGATGGCGATGAAAAATAGCACCCCGATGACCCAGAATTTATCGTTAATAGACATCTTGATGAAGAGTTTGTCTATGGTGCGAAAATTAACTTCTCTCATAGTTTTTTCCGTCTCAATTTAAGGCTGAGGCCTTAGACAATAGTAGAATAAAATGCGGCGACACCCTTAAAATTACGCCTTTTTTACTAATAAATACAGGATGGTTTAACGTTTTTTTTACATAGATCTAGGCTAGGTCGAGATTCCCATGCGTCCCTTGAACCAAGGGGGCAGCGTCAGCGCCAATTGGCTGGCGAGCAGGCCAAAGCTGGCCCCGGCGAGCAGATCCCCAAGATAGTGATAGTTCAGGCTCAATTGCCCGGCGACGACGGCCAGCATACAGCCTATCCAGAGGAGCATCAGCTTGGGCATATGGCGCCAGAAGGTGAAGGCGAGGGCGAAGGTCAGCAGGGCATGACCCGAGGGGAAGGAGTCGTAGGCAAGTCCCTGGGCAAAGGGATGAAAGGCCTCGATGCGATCGGCGACCCAGGAGGGATTATGGCCATCGCTCAGGGTTATCCAGCTCTCAGGCCAGGTGCGACCGAAACTCCATTTGGCGACCCAGCGAATGGAGAAGGCAAATATTAGGGTGAGCACCAGTTCCAGTGCCAGGGCCTGAAACCTGGTGCGAAATCGCTCGCTAATGCAGGCGAAGATAGTCAGCCCCGCGAGAAACTCCAGCAGCAGCGGCATTTTACTCAAGAGTTTTAACCCTGGGTGAGAGAGCTCTTGTGCATGCATCAGGTCGGCCAGCTGGCGGTCGATAAAATGAACCGAGATCAGCACCAGGGTAAGTAGCAGGCCGTAGAGTAGCAGGGCGCCTTTGGGGCTACTGGGAAAGAGGTGTTTTAGCATGGATTTGGGTATCTATGGGAGAAGAAAGCTCTAGCCTAAGGGAAATCTGAGGGCTTGCAAAGCTTGTTGCCTCACACTCTGCATAACTCTTGGCTTAACCCTCAGCTTAAGTTTCTGCTGAGCCGAGCTGGGCAAGGCCATAGCTAAGCGAGTGGTGATTTTCAGGGTATTGGCTTGGTAAAACCTGCTTGCAGGCTAGCGAGGTGAGCAGAGGATGTGAGAAGGTGAGCGTCATGGTGGCTGGGCGATGCCTAGCCACCATGACGAAGGGTCAAGTGCGCAGGCTCTCGATCAGGTAGTTGAGGCTAGGGCTCTCTTCTAAGTTACTGGTTGGGAAGACGTTGTACTTAGGTGGAATCAGCCAGTCACGCTGCACTAGCTCATCGAGCAGATCCAGGTATTGCACGCTGGTCTTACCCACAAGCAGGTTGTCCAGGCTGCGGGTTTTAGACAGGTGCAACATGTCGAGGAAGCCACTCAGGTAGAGGTGATCCTTGGTGAAGCCACCACCGCGATAGACACGGGCCGTGGTCGAGAAGGCATCGTCCTTGTCCATCTCAAGCTCATCGATCAGATAGCTGTAGGTGAGGTAGAAGTCCTGCTCCTTGAGCATGGAATCAACCGCCAGCACACGCGCGGCCAGGGTATTGAGACGAGAATGTGCCATGAAACCTGCCTTCAACTCGGCCAGAATTGCCAGGCCTTCCTGGGTATAGGTCGAGCCGGGCAGTCCCAGACGCAACACCTTGAGCGATTGCTGCTTGGCGTTGAGCGTGGTGGCCATATGCACCCCCAGCTCATGCTGGATCAGGCGCTGTACCTCGCTCTCGTGAAACTGGGCATGGCTGCTGATTGCCAGCTGCGCCGGGTTTGAGCTGACCATGGCGCGGGCGACGATGGCGCCGCTGAGGCCTATCTTACAGCGCATCTGCCACTGCTCGGCACTCTGCTTCATCAGCTCACATACCTGTTGGGCGTTAAGGCTTTCCCCTCTATCTTCTGGGATCTCCTTGGCGTACAGCAGGAACTTGGCGTTGGCAATCGCGCTCTTATCCGGGCGGCCATGGTAACGCAGCGAGTTGTAAACGAAGCCTTCCTGGCCGACACTGGTCAAGAGGTCTATCTGTTCGCCCAGCTTGTTGACGATATCCTTGTAGAGCTGCTTGAGCGCGGGATCGGCAATATTGTCTATGGGCAGACGATAGAGGCGATATTTAAACTCGTTGGCATCTATGGGGAGCTGGCGATAGGCGAAGTTTGGCTTGAAGCGGCTCGGCGCCTTCATGAAGCGTCGACGCTCTGCCGTCAAATTGGTCGGGTTGACATATTTTAGGGTGTCGACCTTCTGCGCCAGGCGGAACAGCGCGGCGTCAATCTCCAGTACCTCGGGCTCGATGGCGCTGCTGAGCATGTCGGCGCGGCGGGTCTTGCTTTGACGATTGAGCTTACGCTGGAAATAGGCGCTGGTGGCACTAAAGGCGTTTTTCAGCCCCAGCTTAAGATCGTCCAGCACTATGGGGTAGACCTCTCCGGTTAGCTCGTCCATAAACACCTTCTTGATCTCCGTCGGCAACACTAAGGTGCGGTCGAAGCGGGCGTTGGTGTGGGCGATCAGGTAGCCGCGGCCCTCGAAGGCCACGTCCAGTTCGGCATCCAGCTCTATGTTGGGCAGTGTGATGGTCTTAAGCTCTCGCTTGAACTTGTGGACCACGCTGCCCCAGCGCTCCATATCGATCTGCGAGGTGCCTATGTTAAACACGGGCGTGGGCTTCTCGATGCGCTTGTAGTTGTAGGAATGCAGGTCGAAGACGATCACCATGCCAAACATGCTCTCAAGCTTGGCGATCAGCGCCTCGTACAGGCGATAGAAATCCTGGTGCTTGGCATGGCTGATGGCGCGCTGCTTGGCGCTGAGGGGCTTGCGCCAGACCTGTTTCATCCAGGCGGACTTGTAATAGGTACTCAGGCTCTTGGGGCGGTTGAGATCGTACTCGAAGCGCGAATCGCTGCCCGCCAGGGTGATCGGCTGCGAGGCGATCACCTCGTCGGTGAAGGGATCTTCTTCGAAGTAACGCTCCTCGGCGCTGAGCTGGCACTGCTTGACCAGCTCTGGGCGCAGGTTGTGCCCCGCATGGATAGCGGTACACACGACGGGCAGATACTCTTGGATGGTGATCACACAGCCGGAGGAGGCCAGCTGGCCTGAGAATGTCTCCCCGCGTTTAATCAGGGAGAGCATCTGGTCGAGACTATAGGTTTGCATTTTCTACCGCTTGACGATATGCACTCTTACGTTGCATCAATAGCTCTTTGGAGTTGATGATGTTCTCGGCGAAATCGATCACCTGTTTTTGCAGACGTACGCGGTTGAGTTTGTTGATACGCGTGATGCCGCCCGGACTGAGGACGTTTACCTCGACCAGCTTATTGCCGATCACATCCAGACCGGTGAAGTAGAGGCCGTCGCGCACCAGTTTTGGGCCGATTGCGGCGCACAGCTCGCGCTCTTCACGTGTAATAGTGTGTCTGACCACGCTGCCGCCGGCATGGACGTTAGATCTAAACTCGCCCGAGGCCGGTACGCGGCGCATGGCGCCAATGGGCTCACCGTTGAGCATCAATATACGCTTATCGCCTTCCTCGGCACCTTCGATGTAATCTTGCAGGATCACATAGTTGCTCTGTTCATCCGTGCCGATGTAGAAGTCCAGCAGTGAGCTGAAGTTTTGGCGTGCGCTCTTTTCGATCACGATAACGCCATGACCGCCGAAGCCGTTCAGCGGCTTGAGGATCATCTTATCGCTGTCGCTCTCTTCCAGTACCCTTTGTAGGTAGTCGCGGTTCTTCGACACGTGAGTGGTAGGAATATACTGGCTCGCCGCACCGCTCATGCTGGCGGTGTAGAGTTTGTTGTTGGCGACCCTGAGTCCCTCGAGATCGTTGATGATCAGTGTGTCGCCTTTGACCGAATCCAAGAAGTTAAGCGCCAGGTTATCCAGTGGTGGATTAGCGCGCATAAAGATGCAGTCGAAGCCGGCCATGGGCAGGCGCGCCTTATGAAATTCGGCGGTGCGATAAAAGCGGGGAATGTTGTCCGATATCTTCATCCCTTTCTTGATGATTTGACAAAACCCGTAGACGCTACTGTCACGAATGGTCAGCCCACTGGTAGTGGTGATGGCAACGGTATGACCACGCTGCGCGCACTCATGAACTAATCTCAGGGTGGTATCTGATTCAGGATCGATACGCTCCCACGGGTACATCAAAAAACAGATGTGCATTCTTTAAGCAACCTCATCTTCTGGGGGAGATTCCACATATTCATACTGCTCAACACGCTTATTACTCGTGCTGTTTAGGGTGTGGAACTTTTTGGGTTCGCGGGTAAGCTTGATGTACTTCAGCCATACATGCTCAAGCTTGGTATTTGCCTTGTTGGGGTGTTTCAGTACCTTAACAAAGTGTTTTTCCTCTGCAGTTTCAGGCTCAAGATCGCCTGCCTCAAAGGCTTGCATAGTGTCGCCATATAGGCTTAACAATTCAGCTTCAGACAAGGTAAACTCTCCGGACTTACTGAAGCCGCGGGGAAAGTTTTTGTCATCAAAAAAACGCTTTTGACCAAAACGAAATGACTCTTCTGACATAACAACCTCTCACTGTGATAGCAACGCTGTAACTACAGGGTTTTTCGATCGCGAAATTATGATTTTTGTCGTTAAAAGAGAAACAAAACTTTTTTATCGTCACCATTAGGATTAGTTGTTATTCTCTCGGTGAAATTGACCGAGAGACCAAAATGGACGTCAAAGTATTTAAGACCTTTCTAGAGGTGGCCAGAACAAGGCATTTCGGCCGTGCGGCAGAGAATCTCTATATTACTCAGGCGGCGGTGAGCGCCCGGATTAAGCAGCTGGAGTCCTTCTTCGATTCCGCCCTGTTTGTGCGTAATCGCAACAGCATTCAACTCACCACCTCGGGCGAGCGCCTGGTGCCCTATGCCGAGGTGATGGTGAGTACCCTGGAGCAGGCGAAGAACGAGCTGGCGTTGACCAGTCACAAGGCGTTGCAACTGACCATGGCGGGCACGCCCAATATTTGGGATGCCTATTTGCAGCACTGCCTGAGCAAGGTGACTGACGCCTTCGGCGGCTATGGCTTCCTGGCCGAGGCGCTCAGTCGCGAGCAGCTAAACCGTAACTTGCTTGAGCGCACCTTGGACATGGCCTTTGCCTTTGACCCGCTTAAGTCGGAGGAGTTGGTGTGCAAACAGGTCGCGGATCTTATCTTGGTGTTGGTCTCGACCCGTCCCTGCGATCAGTCAGAAGCTCTGAGCGAAAAGTATGTCTATGTGGATTGGGGGACACGATTCGCCTCGGAGCATGCGGAGAGACACTATCGTATGCCACCACCTTATCTGCGTACCTCTACCGGACGTATCGCTCTGGACTTTATTCTCGACAAGGCGGGGTCGGCTTATCTGCCGCTGTCGATCGTGGAGCCATTTCTACAGTCCGGTCAGCTTTATCGCGTCGAAGGGGTAGAACCCTGGAATCGTCCCATCTATCTCTCCTACCGTAAAGACAGCGGCTCGCTGGAGGCGATTATCAAGATTGAGGAGCTGGTTAAGGAGATCGATCCCCTGACCGCCTTCAGTCTGCAACAGATTGGCCAGCTTGGCTGACAATCGAATAGAGGAGGCAGACTAATCGTCGGCCTCGTCCCTCTGCTTGCGCCTGATGGCGATGCCGATACAGAAGGCGGCGCCGCCCCAGGTCAGGCTTAAGGCAAGCAGCATCATGATAAGGGCACTTTGACTCATGACTTGTCTCCCGGGTGTTTATCTGGATAGCCTGGCGATTTGCTGGTGAAGTTAATCAGTACGGCGAAGAAGAGCATGGTGCCCACTAAGCCCCAACCTAAGAAAAGTTGATCGGCAATGGGATAATCGCCATAGCCGTTGACTAGGGTGTTGTAGAGATTCTTTATCAGTATGGTGGCTAAGATAGCCGGGCTGATGAAGCGCAGGCAGACGACAAACCAAGCGCCTACCCTGAACTCGGAGTTTTCATTGGCATGCTCATGAATCACTGTTACCTTCAGTAGCCAGGTGATGATCAGCAGCTCCAGCAGGCAGCTTAGTAGCAGGGCGATGTTGTTGATAAAGTAGTCCACCAGATCCAGCAGCAGTAGGCCACCATTGGTGGCAAAGGCCATGGAAACCAGATAGCCAATGCTGCACACCAGTACCGCGGCGGGCCTGCGACGCGCATGGAACTTGTCGATGACCGCGCTGGTGACCGCTTCTATGATGGAGATGTGCGAGCTTAATCCGGCGATCACCAGGGCGATGAAGAAGAGTGGCCCCAGAATGTAGGGGGCCGGCATCAGGTTGATCGCCGTGGGTATGGTGACAAACGCTAGGCCTATACCCGAGCTGACCACCTCGGTCAGGGGCTTCATCTGTTCCTCGGCCATGTAGCCCAGCACACCGAAGATCAGTATGCCCGCCAGAATCGAGAAGCCACAGTTGATCAACACCGTCATGAAGGCGTTGTTATTGATGTCGGCCTTGCTGGGCAGGTAGCTGGAATAGGCGAGCATGATGGCGAAGCCGACGCTGAGGGTGAAGAAGATCTGTCCATAGGCGGCGGACCATACCTGGGTGTCCAGCAGCCGGCTAAAGTCTGGCTCAAACAGATAGTTGAGCCCAGATAGCGCCCCAGGCAGAAACAGGATGCGACCTATCAGCACCAATACCATGATAAACAACACGGGCATCATGATCTTGTTGGCGCGCTCAATTCCCCCCTTCACCCCGGTAAAGACTGCCATGAAGGTCATCAGCCAGGCGATGCTCATGGCGATGGCTATGCCGACTTGAAATTCACCCAGATGGGAAGGTGAGTTGTTTCCTAGTTTAAGATATTGATTAAAAAAGAAGTCATTGGGATTGTCTCCCCAGGCCAGGCTGAAGGAGAAGCCGAGATAGGAGAGGGTCCAGCCGATGACGGCTACATAGTAGACGGCGATCACCGCGGCGATGAACACCTGGAACCAGCCGAGCCATTCGAGCCTGAAACCGAGGGTATGACCGAGCTGGGCGAAGATGCGTGGCGAGGTCTTCTTTAGCTTATGGCCCAGGCTAAATTCCATGATCATAAAGGGGATACCGGCGGTGAGCATGGCGAACAGATAGGGAATAAAGAAGGCGCCGCCGCCGTTGTCATAGGCCATATAGGGGAAGCGCCAGATGTTACCCAGTCCTATGGCCGAACCGACCGCCGCCAATATAAAACCTACCCTAGAGTTCCACTGCTCTCGTTTCATCTATCACCTCGAGCCTCGCGCCTTTTAAGAATAATTCTAGACGCTTATGTCGAGGTCAGAGCAGAAAATCTCCTGCCTTATATATGACTTATGTGTGGCTTCATGTGCAGACGTATTTCAGGCCTTGTCGTCGCACTCGAGAGACTTAAGCTGCCGGTAGATGGCCTCATTGGTTGGTGTGGCGAGGCCGTGGACGGCGGCGCGGCTCAGCAAGTAGCCGGTGATCGCCTCAATCTCGGTCTGGCGGCCGTGGTGGATATCCTGATGCATGGAGGAGTAGTTGCCGGCGGTCAGCTCGATCACCCGATAGACGCGCTCGGTCAGCTGCTGTCGCTCCAGCGCAATCCCCTCGGCGTTTGCCACGGCGATCACCTCCCCAATCAGAGCCAGTATGGTCGGCCTGAACTGCTCATCGGCCAGTTTACCGTTAGGACAGTCATTGATGGCGGTTAGCGGGTTGATGGCGATATTGATGGCGAGTTTCTGCCACAGCATGGGCAGGATGGGCTCGCACCACTCGCTGTTGCTGATAGCCGCGAGCAGAGCCTGGCGTAGATTCGCCGCAAGGGGGGCACCCTGGGCATGGCCAAGCTGTGTCAGGCCGGCACCCGTCTGTTTAATCTGCCACCTGCCGAGTTTCAGGGCGCCCTGGGAGGTGGTGCCCAGGCTAAGACCGCGGCCTGCCAGATGTGGTGCCACACTCAGGTGGGGCCCCAGACCGTTGTGCAGCAACAATATGTGTGTGTCGGTAGAGAGAGTCTTTAACAGGGGCAGTAGCGCCGCCTCGACCTGATAGGCCTTGACGCAGACGATTAGTAGCTCACAGCTTGCCAGCCCTGTTTGGTCGATGAACTGCGCTTGACGCTTTAGCGTCTTGCCATCGAGGTCGGTCAGTGCCAGCTCCTGGCTGCCGGCCTGTGCGTCTCTGGCCATGAGCACAGGCGCGAGCCCGTGAATGGATAGCTGGTGGAAAATAAGTTGACCTATGGCGCCGGCGCCGAGGATTACTATTTTTCCTAGCTGAGTTTCACCGGAGTGAGCTTCACCGGGCTGGGTTTCAATGGGTTGAGTCTTGCCTGGTCGCATCTCGTTTTGCTTAGCCTTATCTAAAGTGGTCATGGTTGGGTCTTGGCTCTGGTTTTATTGACCTCGGCTTTATTGGTCCCGGCTTTATTGGCCCCGGCTTTATTGAACATGCTGGCCTTGATATAGCGGCGGTAGAGCCAGAGGCCGAAGTAAAACAAGAGCACGCCCACCATGTCGGCGATGAAGTCGGCGGTGGAGGCGCTGCGATAGGGCAGGCGAGACTGTACCAGTTCGATAAAGAGGGCATAGCCGGCCAGGATGCCCGCCAGGCTGTACCACTTAGGTTCGAAGGCGAGATGGGTCAATAGCGCCAGAGCGAAGAAGCTGCCTAGATGACCAAGCTTATCCATGTGTGGGATCACTTGTGGGTAGTTAGGGCGGGAGAATACCAGGTAACTGATCACTATGATGGAAAGAAGAAGCGCTATCTTAAAAAAGGTTTTTCGAGAATTCACGGGTCGCTTAGGTTAAGTGGCTTTGCCCAATCATAGGAAAATGTCATCTTAAAGTCATTAAGAAACGCCTGTTAGAACATTAAGAAATTTTGGCGCTCTCTGGCCCGAGCGGGTAAACTAGCGGGCAGATAAAGTGGTTCGGGCCTGTTGAACTTTTAAGTTTCATTTTTGTTCAATCTAAACGCGTTTAGATGAACCCCTTGGGCAGCGTTTGTAGGCAATTTCTACGGCGTTATCGCCAGTTTGTGTAGAATGCTACACGACACAGGCCCTACCTTATATAAATCACCTGCAGCTGCTGTAAAACCAACAGCAAAGATCTACAGGCCCTAAACAGAGGATGATAAATATGCCTTCGATGGATATCGTATCGGAAGTAAACGAAGTTGAACTTCGCAACGCCGTAGACAATACGCGCCGTGAACTGGATAGCCGTTTCGATTTTCGTGGTGTCGAGTGCGAAGTCACCTATAAAGATCATCAGGTGACCCTGTCATCTGAGTCCGATTTCCAGTGCCAGCAGATGGTGGATATGCTGCGTAACCAACTGAGTAAGCGTAACGTCGACCCGGCTTCCATGGACGTTGCAGAGAAGGCGATTCACAGCGGTAAGACCTTCTCGCTTAAGGTGACCTTTAAAGAGGGGATCGACAGCCTGGTAGCCAAGAAGCTGGTGAAGCTGATCAAAGACAGCAAACTTAAGGTGCAGGCAGCCATTCAGGGCGACTCGATTCGAGTGACCGGTAAGAAGCGTGATGATCTGCAGGCGGTGATGGCCATTGCCCGCGAATCGGATCTGGGTCAGCCGTTCCAGTTCAACAACTTCAGAGACTAATCATAGTCAATGATGTCAAAAGCCCCGCCGATTGAGCGGGGCTTTTTATTGCCTGTTTTTAGCGGCCTACTCGGTAAATGATGGCTAGTCGCTTGCCTGTCGCTCCTCGGACGGATTTAAGGGGGCGGCTTGCTCGTCACCGTTGGGATGCGGCGCATGTTTCTGCACCAGCAAGATGAGTCCCAGCACAGGGAAACCTATGATGCTGGCGGCGACGAAGAAGTTCACATAGCCGAAGGCATCGATATATTGGCCCGAGAAGCCCGCCACAAACTTGGGGAACAGCAGCATGATGGAGGAGAGCAGGGCATACTGGGTGGCGCTATAACCACTGCTGGTCAGGCTGGAGAGATAGGCGATGAAGGCCGCGGTGGCGATGCCGGCGCTGAAGTTATCGATGGAGATCACCGCAGTCAACAGCTCGAGGTTATAGCCCACCATGGCCTGATAGGCGAAGAGTAGGTTGGTGACCGCCACCATGAAGGCGCCGAGGAAGAGGATCTTCATGGTGCCGTAACGGGCCAGTAGCATGCCGCCGGCACCGGCGCCCACCAGGGTCATGATCAGGCCATAGACCTTACTCAGGGTGGCGATCTCCGTCTTAGAGAAGCCCATGTCGACATAGAAGACATTGGCCATGATCCCCATGACGATATCCGAGATACGGTAGCAGGAGATCAGCAGCAGGATCAGCAGGGCGCTGCGGCCGTAACGCTTAAAGAAATCGACGAAGGGCAATATGCTGGCGGTATAGAGCCAGGAGGCGGCGGCCGCCACAGGTTTGGGGTAGCGGGCGGACAGACTCTGCTGCATGGCCGATTCAATCGCGTCAGCCTCCTTGGCCTCTACCTTAGGCTCGCTGCTCATCAGTGTGGTGAAGATGCCGATGAACATGAGTCCGGCCATCACCAGGTAGGCGGTCTGCCAAGAGGCCAGATCATAGGCCTCGCTGTTGGGGTCGACCCAGGCGGCTATGGTCAGAGCCCCTGCCGTAGCGACAATCATGGCGCTACGATAGCCCACCTGATAGGCGGCGGCGAGGGCCGCCTGCATCTTCTGCGGCGCGGACTCGATACGAAAGGCGTCGATAACAATATCCTGGGTGGCCGAGGCAAAGGCGACCATGAGGGCGAACAGCGCCAGGCGCTCCAGGTCGGCCAAGGGGTCACTCTGGCTCATGCCTAAGATGGCGAGCACCAGCAGGGTCTGGGCAAATAGCATCCAGCCGCGGCGCCGTCCCAATATTTGGGTGAAGAAGGGCAGCGACATGCGATCGACCAGAGGTGACCAGGCCCACTTGAAGCCATAGGCCAGGGCTATCCAGCTGAAGTAGCCGATGGCGGTGCGATCTATGCCGGCCTCTCTGAGCCAGAAGGAGAGGGTCGAAAATACCAGCATCAAGGGCAGGCCGGCGGAAAAGCCGAGAAACAGCAGGATCAATACCCGCTTGTGGAAATAGATGGTGAGGGCGTCTCGCAATCGGGAAACTCGGGATGCAATCAAAATAGCAGTCGGCTTTGTCAGGCTAGGTGGGGTTAGCTTAAACGCTGACGCGGCAAATAAAAAGTGAAAATTCGGTCATGAAAAAAGCCCAGTCCCGAGAGACTGAGCTTGGCTTTTTTACGACTAGTAAAGCATTGGTTATGACATTGAGCTTGGCCTGGTACCGACACAACAACTTGGGCAGGTGCCGCCGAGACTGAGAAAATCGCAGCAATCGTCGATCTGCTTTCGCAAGAACTGATTGCCCCGTATGGTCCAGTCGGGCCACCTGTCAAAGGCGTGTATCAAGTGCCAAAACACTCGCTCTATATCGGTTTGCGCGTCACCCTGATGATTGAACTGAGCCCACTCTTCTAGGGTGTCCCATAAGTAAAGCTGGATCTCATTGGAATCGAGTTGATTATTTAAAAACGCTTTTCCATATTGAGCCAGCTGGGGCGCTTTATTATCGATGAACTCATTTGCTGTCATCGTTCGCCTCCTTGCTACTACAGGCCTAAGTATAGCCAGTGGATTTGTCGCCAGTTGTCTGAGATAAAAAACTGTGCGTTCTGTTTTTATGGCACTTAGATGAAAGTGCCATTAATTTTGAATGAATGCAAAGCCTTATGTTTATCTTAGGCCACTAACCTTTACTTACTGTCTAGGTAGCAGGGTTGCCTTCTTGAGGATGATCGGCTGCACCGGGAAGTCGGGCCAGCCAAGCTTGGTATTAATCTGCGTCTCTACCTCGGCCATGGCCTCGAGTACTTCCATGCCTTCCATCACTTCACCGAAGACGGCGTAACCCCAGCGGCGTTTAGAGGGATCCAGGCGCTTGTTGTCGCCCACGTTAAAGTAGAACTGTGCGGTGGCCGAGTGGGGATCGTCTTCGCGGGCCATGGCGATGGTGCCTAGGCTATTGCTAAGGCCGTTGCCTGACTCGTTGACGATGGGCTTGCCATAGGGCTTCTCTTCCAGCTTAGGATTGAGGCCGCCGCCCTGTACTACGAAACCTGGGATGATGCGATGGAACAGGGTGTTGTCGTAGTGACCCTTGACCACATAGGTGAGAAAGTTATCGACCGTGATGGGGGCGCGTTTACGATCCAGCTCGATCACTATGTTGCCCATGGTGGTTTCCAGTTTGACCTTGGGATAGATGGTATCGCTTTGAATGTCCAATGCCTGCGCCAGGCCGGAAAATGCGAGTAACAGTAGGGCGCCAAGCCAGATTCTCATGTGAACTTCCTTATCTTAGTTATTGTTGGATGAACTGGTTGAGTTCGGGGTCGTTGATGATCTTCGCCGTCAGGTCGCTGAGCAGATCGTTGACCGACAGCTCCAAGGTGGCGAAGTCGGCGCTAAAGGGACCGGAAACTAGGTTACGGGCCGTGTAGCGCTTGGTAAAGGTCTTGCTGGTATTACTGGCGATGACATTGATGATGATGTCGTTGGTCGCCTGATAACCAAAGGTGGTGTCGCTGACGTCGGTCAGCAGTTTTTCCAGCTGCAGCTGCATATGATTGACTGAGCTTGGATCGATACGATATCCCGCCTTGGTAAATCCTTCACGAAACACCTGTTCCAGCTGACGACGAGGTGACTCTGACGGGCTGACCAGCCTGGCGGCATCCCCTTCATTATTAAAGCGGGCAACAAAGTTTGCCGAGCGGGTATCTATCATCTCGATGGCGATGGGCTTAGTCGGGATCCCCTGAGATTCCACCACAGGCAGCTGTGGATTGAGCGCCATATGGGTCGGGGTATGGGTGGCGCAGCCAAAGAGCAGGCCGGCACAGGCGATGATGGGAATAATTCGTTTCATAGCGGAAAATCATGCTGTAAAAAGGTGGCATCAGCATACCAGAATCCTCATTGGATGCCAGCGTGAGGCGAGTTTGTTAAGGCTTTGTTGTTCGCTGGGGTTTTAACTTAAACCAGAAAGCGTTAGAGTAAAAATTCCACTAAAAAGGCGCGGCCAACAGGCTGTCAGCCCGATAAGAAAGATAACAAAGAGAAGAAAGATAACAAGCAATGAAGATGGATATTCAACCCGGCGCGGTGCAGACCTTGGGGGCGCCGGATAGCCTGATCTTAAGTTCGGGCCAGGTACAGTATGGTCACTTCGACGGCCCGGTCAAATCCTTTGGCCTGGAGCACTTTCGCTATACCAATGTAATGGACAAGCCTGCCAGTCATCTCGCCCGGCATTTTCATTTTAAGCAGTTTCAGTTTGTCGCCATCAATACCCCGAGATACGTGATCGGGGTGGCCATCGCCGATATCCGCTACGCCGGCACAGGTTTTTGCTACCTCTATGACATCAAGGCCAATCGGCTGGTGGAGACCACCTGGCTCAAGCCGCTCGCCATCGGCTGTCAACTGGCAGACTCGCCCTGGTCCGGTCGGGCACAGCTTGCCAGCGGCAAGGGTAAGGTGACCATAGAGATAGTCGAGGGAATTTGGCAGCTCAATATCGACACGGCGCAGATAAAGGCCGACTTGCAGCTCACGCCTATGCCGCTGAGTCTGCCGATGGCCATGTGCAACCCGACCGGTTATAGCGGCTGGACCTATACCCAGAAACACAATGGCCTCAAGGTGGGCGGCAAACTAACGATTCACCACGAGCCCCAGCCGCTCAATCGCGCCCTGGCGGGCTATGACTTTTCGGCTGGCTATATGCGCCGGGAGACCAGTTGGCGCTGGGCCAGTATCAATGGCTATCAGGGGGATGCGCTGGTAGGCCTCAATCTGGCGGCCGGGGTGAACGAGACCGGCTGTAACGAGAACGTGTTTTGGATCAACGGCGAGCGTCATCTACTGGGGCCTGTGCATTTTGCGTTTCGTCGCACGCCCAAGGGGGACGACGATGCCAGCTGGCAGATCAGTTCGCAGGACGGCCGAGTCGCGCTGAACTTCCGACCGCTCAATCGTCGCCAGGAGAAGCTCAATCTCTGGTTACTCAAGAGTAACTTCAGGCAGTATCTGGGCTACTTCGACGGTGAGATCCGCGACGGCCGGGGACGTACTCACCACATCGATAATCTGCTTGGCTTAACCGAAGATCATTTTGCCCGCTGGTAGGCCGGTAGCGTCACACTCAGGGAATATAAAGGAATAACTAGATGGATTTTAATTCACTCATCGCGCACCCCGAGGTGCTCTTACTGGTGCTCGCGCCGCTGTTTTTTGTCTGTATCCTGGCCGAATGGTATCTGGGGGACCGTCGCGGCCGCCTGCCGGATAATGCCCGTTATCATCTGCCCGAGGTGCTGTGTAACTTCACCCTGGCGGGCCTGCATCAGGGGGCGGATATTCTCACCGGGTTGCTGATCGCCAAGCTCTATCTGTGGGCATTCGGCTGGCGCCTCTTCGATATTCAGATGGGGCTGGGCAGCTTTATCGCACTGATTATTGCCCAGGACTTCTGTTATTACTGGTTCCACCGCGCCAGCCACAGGGTGCGCTGGATGTGGGCGGCGCACGTGGCGCACCACAGCTCAGAGCGAATGAACTTCAGCACCGCCTTCAGGCAGAGTCTGATGTATCCCCTTGCCGGCATGTGGATCTTCTGGCTGCCGCTGGTCGTGGTCGGCTTCGATCCTAACTGGGTGGTGTTTGCCGTGCTGCTTAACTTGGGACTGCAGTTTTTTGTCCATACCCAGGCGGTTAAGACGCTGGGGCCGCTGGAGTGGGTGTTTAACACGCCATCTCATCACAGGGTGCACCATGGGCGCAACCCGCAATATATAGATAGGAACTACGCCGGGGTGTTGATCATCTGGGATCGCCTGTTTGGCACCTATGTTAAGGAAGAAGAGACGGTGGAGTACGGCATCACCAAGCCGGTAAATAGTTTTAACCCGCTGGTGGTGACCTTCAGTGAGTGGCGCGACATGTTTCGTGAGGCCTTTGCGCCCGGACTCAGTATGAAGCAGAGGTTAGCGCTGCTGTTTGCACCGCCTGCGGCCGCCGAGGCGGGTGAAGAGGTGGACGATGCCGGGCCTGAGCACAAGCTGGTCTCTTAGTATGTTTGCTTAGTATGTTGGTTTAGGATGTTGGTTTAGGCTGTTGGTTTAAGAGGAGAGGGATTTAGCGAAAACTATCGCTAGGTCGAGGTCGTCAGTCTAAGCGTCACTCAGCTTTATCCAGCAAATAAAAAACAGGGCTAAGGCCCTGTTTTTTTTGTGTTCGCTTCGATGGCTAGAGACTCGGGCGTGTTCGCCGCGTTACTTGTCTGCCCCCTGAGGAGACTTGATGGCTCTTAAAATGACAAACTTGCCGTTAGCTGCCGCGGTTGTGCAGTTCTTAAAGATCCGCTTGAGCTTGACGTGGTACCCCAGATGGCGATTGCCGACCACCTGCAACATGCCGCCCGGCCTGAGCCTATGGTAGGCGTCTAAAAACATCTGCCAGGCGATATGGTCTGTGATCGCTTCCCCCTGATGAAAAGGCGGGTTACAGAGTACCAGATCCGGTTTCACCTCATCGCCCAGGTGCGTCAGGCAGTCGTCCCAGTGAAAGTGTCCCTGAGGTTGCGGCAGCTCAGGGTTGTCGAGCTTATTGGCCTGCCAGTTTTGTTTCGCCGAGGTGATGGCCATCTCAGAGTCATCGACAAAATGCACCTGTGCATTTGGGTAGCACTGCTTGGCCCTCAGCCCCAGGATGCCGTTGCCGCAGCCAAGATCCACTATGGTGTCGAACTGTCCCTCAGGCAGGTTGTCCAGCATGATGCGGGCGCCGATATCCAGCTTGTTGGCGGCGAAGACATTGCTGAGATTGCTGATGTTGAGGTTAAACTCCTGCACCGGCCAGCTGACCTCTTTCGCTAGCGCTCTGGGCTTGCCGTCGGCGATACAGGTGATCACCCGGGTCTTCTTCCAGGCCAGGCTGGCGGTGGCGGGGCCCAGGTGCTTGGTGATGGTCTCCAGCAGCGCCTTGTTGATCGCCTTGGCCTTGGCACCGATATAGACAGGCGTATCGGGTGCCAGGCTTTGTGACAGGCGTTGTAGCTGGTGGACAAAGTAGTTGAGGTTTTTAGGCAGCTTCATCAGCACCAGGGCTATGCCTTTAGGCGGCAGTTCACGACTGTTGAGCCAGTTGAGATTGGTATCGCTTAATCCATTGGCGCTGAAGTTTTGCAGCGTACCTAGCTGGCTCGTCTTGGCATCTGTCTCGACCCAGATGGGCCAGTCGGCCTCTATGGAAGTAAGGGCGGTGCACAGGGCGCCAAAGCTGTCGTTGACAACGGCCGTGTTGGCTTTGGGCTGCTCAATCTCCTTTAGGTGTTTTATCAAGTGCTCGTCGGCCGCATCCCAGGCTTGCAGGTTAGAGACCTGATTGGCGGGATAACGGGAGAGACTCAGCTCGATATCGGCAACGGAGAATTGAGTTGTCATGGCTAGGCTGCTACTTTGAAAATTGGGGCCGCGATTATCGCAGATTTGCCCCGACAGGTATATGCCTGGCGAGATGTGATTGAGTGAGAAGTGATTGGGCGAGGTATGAGCGCGTAAGCAGGAAAAGACAGATGCAACAGCGACAGAAAGGGTTTGAGTTTGGCGATATGGAGAACCAAGCCACAGACGAAGGCGGCGAGGCGGAGCCAGCCCCTAAGCCGCCTATTAGCGTGATCCAAGGCTATCTCAATCCGGCGCAGCAGCAGGCGCTGATCCATGAGGCTGAACACTACCCCTTCACTCGCCCCGAGATCAGGATTTTCGGCCGCACTCATCCTATCCCCAGACGCCAGGTTTGGTTTGGCGATAATGGCTGCGACTATCTTTATTCAGGCCTCTTTATTCGCGCCGAGCCCTGGCCCAAGTATGCCCTGCGGTTGAGGGAGAAACTGGCGCGAGACTTTGGGCTGATAAGCAACGGCGTCTTGGTCAATCACTATCGTGACGGCAGCGATACCATGGGCTGGCACAGCGACGATGAGGCAGAGATAGTGCCAGGTTCGGATATCGCCTCTGTGACCCTGGGGGCCAGCCGCCCTTTCTTTTTGCGCCACAAGGAGAGCAAGACTAAGGTTGAGTTGATGCTCAATAGCGGCGATCTGTTGATCATGCATTGGCCCATGCAATCGAGCTGGCAGCATGCGCTACCCAAACGAGCCAAGGTGACTCGGCCTAGGCTAAACTTGACCTATCGGCATTTAATTCCACACTTTCATCAGGGGTAAAGTGAATAATGCCGAGACGGAAGTGTAAGCTAGCTCTCACCTTTGAGTCGGTGAAAGTTTTATTCTCATCGTGAGCAGGTGTGTCGCACAACGTTTGTGTGACGCGATAACCACCAGAAGGAGTTGCTTATGAATAAGATGTTCGTGACCACGGTAACGGGTGTCGTCACCCCTGGGGTGGTGAAGGCGATGGCTAATCTAACCCGAGAAGCGGGAGGGGAGTGGTTAAGCAGCAAGGTGATTAAGATGGATGCCTGGTTTGCGGCCATGATGAAGGTGGCGATCGTTCAGGATAAAGTCGCTGCCCTGCAGGCGGATTTTGTGCAGCAATTTCCCGAGCTGACTTTTAGCTTTAGCGACATGGCCGAGGTACATAGCGACCACACCCGTAGCCTGAGATTCAATGTCGACTGCTTGGACAGGCCAGGCCTGACCCGAGAGATCGTCGATATTCTCTCTAACTTGGATCTCGAGGTTGAGCAGATGGAGTGCAATAGGATGCATGTGTCTACCCTGGGGCAGACGGTGTTCTCCGCCAAGCTGGCCGTGTCAGTGCCCGAAGAGATCAGTGGTGATAGCATCATCGAGCTGTTGGAAAATGTCTCGCAAGATGCCAGAGTCAGCCTGACCTGAGGTAATGGGTCACTCTTGGGGTTAAGTGATCGCCCACTGAGTGTGGCGACAGAGAGTTGATCTTTGCCGCCACTCAAAGTACTCTGCGGCCACTTAAGTTTTCTACTCGATAGAGACGATAGCCATGTCAGTAAAACAGCAGATTATCGATACGCTCACCCAAGTATTGACCCCGGTTCATCTTGAGGTGATCAACGAGAGCGACAACCACCATGTGCCGCCAAACTCGGAGACCCATTTTAAGGTGATCGTCGCCAGCGCCGCATTTGAAGGCCAGCGCCTTATCGGACGTCACCGAGCGGTTAACGAGGCGCTGAAGGCGCAGTTTGACGCCGGGCTGCACGCCCTGTCGATGCATACCTTTACGCCCGAAGAGTGGGACCAAGAAGTACAGGTACCCAACTCACCTAAATGCAAAGGCTAATGCCTAAATCTGGGCGATAATTGAAGACCACAAGGGCTATCACTCTTGTGGTTTTTGTCTTTATGGCCTTGAGCTAAGTTCACTTTACTTTCCCCGGCACCTACCGCATATTGTGTAGGTCTATCGTGGCGCAAGGGAGCACCTTGCCGCCACACGCCATACTGGTGCTCGGCATGTCAGCCAATCGATAGTTTGAGCATCACTATTTTGGGAGAATAATAATGCCGTTACTCGACAGCTTCACCGTAGATCATACCCGCATGAACGCACCTGCCGTGCGCGTTGCCAAGACGATGACTACGCCTAAGGGCGATACCATTACCGTCTTCGATCTGCGTTTTTGTGTACCCAATAAAGAGATCCTGAGCGAGCGCGGCATTCATACTCTGGAGCATCTCTTTGCCGGTTTTATGCGTGACCATCTCAACAGCGATCGCGTCGAGATCATCGACATCTCACCCATGGGATGTCGTACCGGCTTCTATATGAGCCTCATCGGCACGCCAAAAGAGGCTGAGGTGGCCGAGTGTTGGCTGGCGGCCATGGAAGATGTGCTCAAGGTAAAACAGCAGTCGGAGATCCCTGAACTAAACGAATACCAGTGTGGTACCTATCAGATGCACTCGTTAGAGCAGGCCAAGGAGATAGCCAGAAACATCATCGCCGCCGGGGTGAATGTGAATCTCAACGATGACCTTAAGCTCAGCGATGAGATCCTAAAAGGCTTGTAATTCCGTTTGGGGAATTGGCTTCATCTGGATGGTTAAACGTCATAAAAAGCAGCTTAGGCTGCTTTTTATCTCTCAGTATCTTCTTTTGGGTGGTTAGAGGTCGCTGCGCCAAGCGGCATTATTGCTCAAGTTAACACCGACTTCTGGATGAATTTGGCTTGTGGGGTGGTTAAACTTTAGTCGAACAGTCCGGCTTTTTGTCGGTTTTTTATGCGGTAAAAATGGGCGGAAAAAGATGTCCTCGGCGGCGCCATTTTGCTTCGTAAATCCATATAACCCTGCTAGGACAGGGGGCTAAATTAATTTCCGTTTACCTAAATCATAAAAATCTCTGTAACTGTGATCTATTCCTCACTGTAAAAATCCCCGCATCCCTTTTAAAACACCCGTATTTTTCATGGCGATAAGCATTTATTTACGGTAAAATGCGCCCGACCAGCGTGATTGCGATCGCATTTCTGTAATAAATCTGCGCTAGCTCAATGCGATAGCTGATGTTTGAAATCTATCTCATTTAGCAGGAACGCGACGCATTATCTTTCCTTCATAAACGTAGTGCTTGTGGATATGATTACAATAAAGAAAGGATTGGACCTGCCTATAACAGGCGGACCAGAGCAAGTTATCCATAATGGCCCAGCCATTAAACACGTAGCTACTTTGGGTGAAGAGTATATTGGCCTGCGCCCCACGATGAAGATCAAAGTGGGTGATAAAGTGCAGAAGGGTCAGGTGATTTTTGAAGACAAAAAGAATCCTGGCGTTAAATATACTGCTTTAGCCAGTGGCACCTCTCAGAAATTAACCGGGGCGCCCAGCGTGTTCTTCAGTCTGTCGTGATCGACGTAGAGGGAGACGACAGCGTTTCCTTCGCTAAGTACGATGCCGCAGCGTTAGACACCCTAGAGCCGCAACTTGTACGCGACAACCTGATCGAGTCAGGTATGTGGCCTGCATTGCGTACGCGTCCTTTCAGCAAAGCACCAGCAGTTGACTCAACGCCTGCCGGTATTTTTGTGACCGCTATCGATACCCAACCGCTTGCTGCCGATCCTGCCGTTATCATTAACGAGCACAAGGAAGACTTTGCCAATGGCTTAAGAGTCCTTGCACGATTGACAGAAGGTAAGGTGTATCTGTGTAAGGCACCAGGAGCCGATATTCCTGCGGCCAACGCACAAGTCGAAGAGTTTGCCGGTCCGCACCCTGCGGGTCTAGCTGGCACTCATATCCATTTTGTTCTGCCTGCATCGGCTAAGCGTACCGTTTGGCATGTTGGCTACCAAGATGTGATCGCAATCGGTCAACTATTTACTACTGGTGAGCTAAACACTCAGCGCGTGGTAGCGGTTGCGGGTCCTAAGGCGCTTAAGCCTAGACTCGTTCGTACTCAGAGCGGTGCTTCTATTACCGAGCTTACTGCCGGTGAGGCTGCCGACGGTGATGTACGCGTTATCGCAGGTTCTGTGCTTTCTGGTAAGACAGCGACCGGCCCACACGCCTACTTGGGACGTTTCTTTAACCAGGTTTCTCTGCTTGAAGAAGGCCGCGATCAAGAATTTATTGGCTGGGCAATGCCTGGTGCTAACAAGTTCTCTATCACGCGCGCTTTCCTGGGGCACCTGTCACCGTCTCGTCTGTTTAACATGACGACCAGTACAGGGGGCTCTGATCGTGCCATGGTGCCTATCGGCAACTATGAGCGCGTTATGCCTCTCGACATTCTTCCTACCATGCTATTGCGTGACCTAGTGTCAGGCGATACCGACGGCGCAGCTGCCTTAGGCGCGTTAGAGTTAGACGAAGAAGATTTGGCACTATGTACTTTCGTATGTCCTGGTAAGTATGACTACGCGTCGTACCTACGCGACTGCCTAGATACGATTGTGAGGGAAGGCTAATGGGCTTGAAACAGTTTTTCAAAAGTATTGAACCCCAGTTTGAAAAGGGCGGGAAATACGAGAAATGGTATGCGCTGTTCGAAGCGGCATACACGGTATTTTATACCCCAGGTCACGTAAACAAGGGTCGTACCCATGTGCGTGATAACTTAGACCTGAAGCGTATGATGATTACGGTTTGGGCCTGTGCATTCCCTGCGATGTTCGTGGGTATGTACAACGTAGGTCTTCAGGCACAAGAAGCCCTGATGGCTGGCTTTGCCACGCCTGATACCTGGCAGGTGGCTCTGTTTGGCCTGTTCGGTACCGAACTGACGGCTGACTCTGGTGTGGCTGCCCTGATGTGGTATGGCGCCTGTTGGTTCCTGCCTATCTACGCGGTGACCTTCGCCGTGGGTGGTATCTGGGAAGTCCTGTTCGCCACAGTGCGTGGTCACGAAGTTAACGAAGGTTTCTTCGTTACCTCTATCTTGTTTGCCCTGACGCTACCGGCAACCATTCCGCTATGGATGGTCGCACTAGGTATCACCTTCGGTGTGGTCGTGGCGAAAGAGATCTTCGGTGGTACCGGACGTAACTTCCTTAACCCAGCATTGGCCGGTCGTGCCTTCCTGTTCTTCGCTTACCCGCTGAACATGTCTGGCGACACCACTTGGGTAGTTGCAGACGGTTTCTCTGGTGCGACGGCGCTGAGCCAAGCGGCACAGGGCACACTGGAATATGGCTTTAACCAAGCTTGGTGGGATGCCTTCCTAGGCTTCATTCCTGGTTCTGTTGGTGAAGTTTCTACTCTGGCGATTCTGCTGGGTGGTCTGGTGATCATCTACACCCGTATCGCATCATGGCGCATCGTTGGTGGTGTGATGGTCGGTATGATTGCCGTATCACTGCTGCTTAACGCGATCGGTAGCGACACTAACCCAATGTTTGCAATGCCTTGGTATTGGCACATGGTGCTGGGTGGCTTTGCCTTCGGTATGATGTTTATGGCGACTGACCCAGTTTCTGCGTCTTTCACCAACCAAGCGAAGTGGGCGTACGGTATTTTGATTGGTGCTATGGCCGTATTCATCCGTGTCATTAACCCTGCTTTCCCAGAAGGTATGATGTTGGCCATCCTGTTTGCCAACCTATTTGCGCCGCTATTCGACCACTTCGTGGTTCAAGCGAATATCAAGCGGAGGATTGCTCGTGGCTAGTAATAAAGATTCGTTCGGTAGAACGCTGTTTGTTGTTGTTGGATTATGTTTTATCTGTTCGGTATTCGTTTCTACTGCGGCCGTACTGCTTAAGCCAACTCAGCAAGAAAACAAATTGCTTGATAAGCAAAAGTACATTCTTGAAGCCGCTGGCCTGGTAGACACTAAGTCTGGTGAAGTCAGCAAGGCTGAGATCCTCAAGACTTATGACAAGTATGTAGAAGCTAAGCTGGTTGACCTTAAGTCTGGCGACTGGGTTGAAGGCGATGCCAACACATTCGACACCGAAAAGGCGGCTCGTACTGTAGAGACCTCTTTCAAGCCTGAGAACGATATCGCTTCTGTTAAGCGTGTGGCGAACAAGGGCGTGATTTACCTGGTACGCGATGACGCTGGCGCACTGCAGACGGTGATCATTCCTGTTAAGGGTTATGGTCTGTGGTCAACCATGTATGCCTTCCTGGCGGTTGAGTCTGATCTGAACACGGTTCGCAGCTTGGTTTACTACGACTTTACCGGTTCGGGTGAAACACCTGGTCTGGGTGGTGAAGTACAGAATCCTAAGTGGATAGCCAAGTGGAAGGGTAAGAAGCTTTATGATGACCAAGGCAACCTGGCTATCAAAGTCACTAAGAACCCTGCCGTTGCAGAGACAGTTCACGGTGTTGACGCACTATCTGGTGCAACACTGACCAGTAACGGTGTACAGCACTCACTGGATTTCTGGTTGGGTAAAGAAGGTTTTGCACGTTTTCTTGAAAAGGCGCGCAACGGAGGGCTTAGCTAATGGCTGACGCAAAAGAACTTAAACAGGTTCTGACTGGACCTATCATTAGTAACAACCCGATTGCGTTGCAGATCCTGGGTGTATGTAGTGCCCTGGCGGTAACCAGTAAGATGGAAACCGCGTTGGTAATGACCATCGCTCTGACTGCCGTAACGGCCTTGTCTAACTTGTTCATCTCAATGATACGTAACCACATTCCAAGCAGTGTGCGTATTATCGTTCAGATGACCATTATCGCTTCACTGGTGATCGTGGTTGACCAGGTACTGCAAGCTTACGCCTATGACGTGGCTAAGCAGCTGTCGGTATTCGTGGGTCTGATCATCACCAACTGTATCGTAATGGGTCGCGCCGAAGCTTACGCTATGAAGACGCCACCTATGATGAGCTTCATGGACGGTATCGGTAACGGTCTGGGTTATGGTGCCATCTTGTTGTCAGTTGGCTTCGTGCGTGAATTGTTTGGTAACGGTTCGCTATTTGGTGTCGAGATCCTAAGCAAGATCTCTGACGGTGGCTGGTATCAGCCAAACGGTCTGCTCCTGCTGCCACCAAGTGCGTTCTTCCTGATTGCATCGTTGATCTGGATTATCCGTACCATCAAGCCAGAGCAAGTTGAAGCAAAAGGATAAGCGTAATGGAACATTATATTAGTCTATTAATCCGTTCTGTTTTCATTGAAAACATGGCGTTATCCTTCTTCCTTGGTATGTGTACCTTCTTGGCTGTGTCTAAGAAAGTCACCACGGCCATGGGCTTAGGTGTTGCCGTAATCGTGGTATTGGCAATTTCAGTACCTGTTAACCAAATCATCTATCAGGGTATTTTGGCACCGGGCGCCTTGGCCTGGGCTGGCGTACCCGATGCAGACCTGAGCTTCCTTAAGTTCATCACCTTCATCGGTGTGATCGCGGCGCTGGTTCAAATCCTTGAGATGGCATTGGATAAGTATTTCCCACCGCTATACAACGCGCTGGGGATCTTCCTACCGCTGATCACAGTAAACTGTGCGATTTTCGGTGCGGTTTCTTTCATGGTTGAGCGTGACTACAACCTGGGTGAAAGTTTAGTGTTCGGCATAGGTTCAGGTATCGGTTGGGCACTTGCGATTGTGCTGCTGGCCGGTATCCGTGAGAAGTTAAAATATGCTGATGTCCCTAATGGTCTGCGTGGTCTAGGTATTACCTTCGTGACTGCGGGTTTGATGGCGCTAGGTTTCATGTCGTTCTCAGGTGTGTCTCTGTAATAGAGACACCTTAACGGCTTCTGATTTTGAACCTTTAAGGATAAGTTAATGGGTATTATTGAATCTACTCCAATCGATGTATACCTCGGTGTGAGTATGTTTACAGCCATCGTACTGGTCTTGGTATTGGTGATTCTGTTCGCCAAATCAAAACTGGTTCCGAGTGGCGATATTACTATCGGCATCAACGAAGATGCAGATAAAGCAATTAAAACACCTGCGGGCGGCAAATTACTGGGCGCACTGGCTGATAACGGTATCTTCGTATCGTCGGCTTGTGGTGGCGGTGGTTCTTGTGGCCAGTGTAAGGTAATCGTTAAGTCTGGTGGCGGTGATATTCTGCCAACAGAACTCGACCATATCTCTAAGGGCGATGCCCGTAACGGTTGTCGTCTGTCTTGTCAGGTCAACGTTAAGTCAGATATGGAGATCGAACTGGAAGAAGAGATCTTCGGTATCAAGAAGTGGGAATGTGAAGTTATCTCTAACGATAACAAGGCAACCTTCATTAAAGAGCTTAAGCTGGCTATCCCTGATGGCGAGTCTGTGCCTTTCCGTGCCGGTGGTTACATTCAGATCGAGGCGCCTGCGCACCATGTTAAGTACGCCGATTTCGACGTACCAGCAGAATACCGTGGTGACTGGGAGCACTTTGGCTTCTTCAAGCTGGAGTCTAAGGTAGACGAAGAGACAATCCGTGCGTACTCAATGGCGAACTATCCTGAAGAGGAAGGTATCATCATGCTGAACGTACGTATCGCGACACCGCCTCCACGTAACCTGTCTCTGCCTTGCGGTAAGATGTCTTCATACATCTGGAGCCTGAAGGCTGGTGACAAGGTGACTATCTCTGGTCCATTCGGTGAGTTCTTCGCGAAAGACACCGATGCCGAGATGGTATTCATCGGTGGTGGTGCAGGTATGGCACCAATGCGTTCACACATCTTCGACCAGCTCAAGCGTCTTAAGTCTAAGCGTAAGATGAGCTTCTGGTACGGTGCGCGTTCTAAGCGTGAGATGTTCTACGTTGAAGATTTCGATGGCCTGGCGGCCGAGAATGATAACTTCGTATGGCACGTGGCCCTGTCTGACCCACAACCTGAAGATAACTGGGATGGTTACACAGGCTTCATCCATAATGTACTGTATGAAAACTACCTACGTGACCACGAAGCGCCAGAAGATTGTGAGTTCTACATGTGTGGACCTCCAATGATGAACGCGGCGGTTATCGGCATGCTTAAAGATCTTGGCGTTGAAGATGAAAACATCCTGCTGGATGACTTCGGCGGCTAAGCAATCATTCTTGTGATATTATTGCCGTGATTATCGTGCTCCCTAAGGCGCCAATGGCCCTTAGGGAGTGTGTTACCGGGTTATCATTAAGGACAATGGTCAATATGTATAAGACCTTTATCAAGGGGTTAGTCCTGGCGGGACTAGCCTTTTTTATTTCGGCCTGTAGCCAACCTGTCAAGATGATTGCTATGTCTGGACAGACCATGGGCACCACCTATCACATCAAATTTGTCGGCGATAAACAGATGCCCGACGAGCAGCTCCTCCAGGCGGAGATCGACCTGGCGCTGGAGCAGGTGAACGATCAGATGTCTACCTACCGTAAAGACTCTGAGCTATCGCGCTTCAATCAGATGACCCTCGAATCTAGCCTGGTGGTATCCCCCGATACGGCCAAGGTGGTGCAGGCGGGTATCAACCTCTATCGTAAGACAGATGGCGCGCTGGACATCACCCTAGGCCCGCTGGTGAACCTCTGGGGCTTCGGACCCGATAAGCGCCCGACTCGCGTGCCGAGCGCCGAGCTGATTGCCGCGACCAAGGCCAAGACGGGTATCCAATACCTAGAGGTCGATGGCCTCAAGCTGAGCAAGACTAATCCGGCACTTTACGTTGACCTTTCCTCCATCGCCAAGGGCTTTGGGGTCGACAAGGTGGCCAGCCTGCTTAGCAAGTATCACCCCAAAGGCTATCTGGTGGAGATAGGCGGCGAGATCAGCCTCTATGGCGTCAAGGCCGATGACAGCCCCTGGGTGATCGCCGTCGAGCAGCCAGATGAAGATGAGCGCGTGGTGCAGCAGGTGATTGAGCCGGGCAATATGGCCATGGCAACCTCTGGCGACTATCGCAACTATTACGAGGAAGAGGGGCAGCGCTTTACCCATATTATCGATCCCCGTAATGGCTATCCTATCGACCATAAGCTGGCCTCAGTTACCGTGCTGGCCAAGGAGAGCATGATAGCCGACGGTTATGCCACCGCCATGATGGTGCTGGGTACCCAGGCTTCGCTGACTCTGGCCGAGCGTGAGCATCTGGCCGTCATGTTGATCGAGAAGCAAGCGCAAGGCTTCAAGGTCTACTATAGCGATGCCTTTAAGCCCTACGTGGGTTTGTGATAGAATAGGCGCCACTGGTGCGCGGGCCCGTTTAAACATGGTGGCCGGGCGCATTCTAAAATGTTAGTTGAATAGCTAGTCAAATAGTTAGACACATAAGCGCAGCAGTGACTTATGTGTATCTGGAGTCAGTGATGAGCACTTTTTTAGCGGCTTTTGTGGTATTGCTACTGTTTTTTGTTCTTATGTCTATCGGCTACTTGGTGAAGCAGAAGGCGGTCGCCGGCAGCTGTGGTGGTCTGGGTGCCCTCGGTATCGAGAAGGCCTGTGACTGTGACGACCCATGCGATAAGCGTAAGGCGAAGATGGCCGAAGAAGAGGCTCGTCGCGAGAAGCTGGCCAAAGATCGTATTATCTAGCGAACGCCAGTGAGCGTCTGAACTAAAGGTCCCATTTGGGGCCTTTTTTGTTACCCCGTTTTTCTGCTCACGCCTACCTCAAGCCCCATCTTTTTCGGCTATCGTCCTTAACACTCTGGATTCATTGTCTTTAATCATCTTGCTAATCAAAGCGCGAATGAGAATGATTTTCTTTGGTAACTGATTGAAACTTAATGTTTATTTGTAATTGGGTGAAAATTGCTCTAGGCTTAAATATTGATTTAGATCAAATCTTACTAAGGAGATCAAATGAAGGGTCATCCGAACGTCATTCGTCAGTTAAACAAGATACTGACCTTCGAATTGACGGCCATTAACCAGTACTTTTTGCACGCACGCATGTACAAGAATTGGGGTCTGGAAGAGCTCAACGAGAAGTGCTACAAGAAGTCGATCAAAGATATGAAGCATGCCGACAAGTTGATCGAGCGGGTGCTGTTTCTCGAGGGGCTCCCTAACCTGCAACAACTTGAGAAGTTGCGTATAGGCGAGAATCCCGAGGAGATGTTGCAGTGTGACAAGACCATGCTCGAAGAGCAGCTGGTTGAGCTGCGCAGTGTGATCGCCCTGTGTGAGCAGGAGCGGGATTATGTGAGCCGTGAGATCCTCGAAGACCTGCTCGAAGATGAGGAGGAGTATCTGGACTGGATCGAGGCCCAGCAAGATCTCATTAAGATGACAGGAATTCAGAATTACCTGCAGTCGCAGATAGAGTCGGAATAGGGAGAGAAGAATGAAAGGCAATCAGGAAGTGATCGACACCCTCAATAAGCTGCTCACCGGTGAGTTGTCGGCGATGGATCAATATTTCGTCCACGGCTTGATGTATGAAGACTGGGGCCTTGACGAGCTGCACGAGCGTATCTCCCATGAGTCTGACGACGAACGTGAACACGCCAAGAAGCTGGTACAGCGCATCCTGTTCCTCGAGGGCAAGCCGGATGTCGCCAGTCGCGAGGCGCTGAACATAGGTAAAGATCCCCAGGAGATGTTGCAGAACGACCTCAACTACGAGTATCAGGTGGCGGCTAACCTGCGTGAAGCCATCGCCCTGTGCGAGGAGAAACAAGATTACGTCTCACGTGAGCTGCTAGAGGTGTTACTGGAAGAGACCGAATCTGACCATATGTACTGGCTAGAGAAACAGCTAGGCCTCATCGACAAGATTGGCCTGCAGAATTACCTTCAGTCTAAGATGTAAGCGGCCCAAGGCGCGCCGCGTCATCTTAGCCATCCAAGATGAAATCGAGACAAAGCCACCTTAGGGTGGCTTTTTGCTGTCTGTCATTCAATGCCTTATTGGCTGCTATTCGAGCTTAGGCTATCAACCGCTCGGGAAGTGATTGAATACTGTTTAAATGTACAGTATTCTTGGCGATGGAGGTATTAAGGTGAAAAAGATTATTCATGTAGACATGGACTGCTTCTTTGCGGCGGTCGAGATGCGTGATTTTCCCGAGCTTAGGGGCAAGCCCATCGCCGTGGGCGGACGCAGCGATCGCCGCGGCGTCATCAGCACCTGTAACTACGAGGCGCGCAAGTTTGGTGTGCGCTCGGCCATGGCCTCCGCCTATGCCCTCAAGCTTTGCCCGGATCTCATTCTGGTACCCGGGCGCATGTCAGTCTACAAGGAGGTATCGGCGCAGATCCGTGAGGTGTTTGCCCGCTACACAGAATTAATCGAGCCGCTGTCGCTGGATGAAGCCTATCTGGATGTCAGCGATTGTACCCGGCATCAGGGCTCGGCCACATTAATTGCCGAGGCGATTCGTCGGGAGATCTTCGAGGCTACCGGACTCACCGCCTCCGCCGGTATCGCACCGGTGAAGTTTCTGGCCAAGATCGCCTCGGATCTCAACAAGCCTAACGGCCAGTATGTGATCACTCCACAGATGATCCCCGAATTTGTGAAGACCCTGCTGCTGATTAAGATACCCGGCGTCGGCAAGGTGACGGCCGCTAAGCTGGAAGCCATGGGGCTCAACACCTGCGCCGACGTGCAGGCCTGCAGCCGTCAGAGTCTGGCGGAGCGCTTCGGCAAGTTTGGTGGCGTACTTTACGACAGGGCGCAGGGAATAGACCCCCGCGGCATCTCCCCGCATAGGGAGCGCAAATCGGTAGGGGTAGAGACCACGCTCGCCAAAGATATCTATACCTATGAGCAGTGCCAGGCGGTGATGCCCCAGCTTATCCAAGAGCTGTCTGGGCGCATCGGTCGCAGCGCCAAGTCGCGGCGCATTCATAAGCAGGTGGTTAAGCTTAAGTTTGATGATTTCAAACAGACCACCATAGAGCAGCGTAGCGACGAGGTATCGGTGAAGCTGTTTTACGACCTGCTCAGCCAGGCACTGGAGCGCCGTGCCGGCCGCGGTATTCGCCTGCTGGGGGTCTCCGTCGGGCTCGAGAGTGAGCTTGCTCATGCCGGGCTGGATGAGGCCGAGCATGGTGCGCAGATGGATCTCGGGTTTTAGCGCACCTTGAAATGAAGGCTAGACATTTCTTTTTTGAAGTAGCCGCTGGCTGCATTGTAACTTTTTGGCGAATTTAAAGGGTTAACCTTAATGGTTATCTATCACCTGCGGTGGGCTTATGTGCAAACACTATTTTGGCTAGCCACGAGCACTTCCATGTGGGCTCTGCGAAATCTAACTGATTTTTGTCCCAAAGTGGGTTGGCCTTGGAATGAAGGTTTGACATTCCCTTAGTTTGCTTGATTGTCATTTGGCGATATCCTCATCTGTTAAATGAGTTGAGGGTCATGCCTTCACTCCTATCTAACGCCTGCCCGGCGAGGGTTGTGCAGATACGCCTGTGAGACGGTGAGTGAAGCGCAGCTTCGTGCTCACGAACGAGAGGCATGGATGCCGAACTGGCATTTAAATACGGATGTTATTTGAATAAGTCCCTTTAGACTCTGCCGAAACATCTGATGTTAATGGACTCACGAATGCCGCGGTGACATGGATGTCAAAGAGTGGTCCTGTTTCGGAAGCTCACCGACGTATCTACACCGGGTTATCTATCTCTTCGATTAGACCTTTTTTATTTCCAACAGTTTGGCATAGATTGCTTTTGGGGCTTGGGTCATCTGAGGGGGGGATTTTACGAAACTTGGGGGTGGGCAAACTATACTGAGGGTTACCTCCATTCCTGATGAAAAGGATTGATCTATGAAGAAGGTAGCTATCATTCAAGAGGCGCCTTGTGTGCTGGACAAGCAGGGCACTATTGCCAAGGCGGTGGCCCTGATAGACTCGGCATCGGCTCAGGGATCTGAGTTGATTGTTTTTCCCGAAGCCTTCATTCCCGGCTACCCGGCATGGATCTGGCGCCTCAGGCCGGGCGGCGACTGGGGGATCTGTGAAGAGTTACATGCCAGGTTACTGCAAAATGCCGTCGACCTATCGTCGGATGATCTTGAGTCGCTGCAAGCGGCGGCTAAACGAAACGCCGTCACCCTCGTCTGCGGCATTAACGAGAGAGACAATGCCAACAGCCGTGCCACCCTCTACAACTCCCTCGTCACCATAGATCCCCAAGGTCAGATTGTTAATCATCACCGTAAACTCATGCCGACCAATCCCGAGCGTATGGTCTGGGGGATGGGGGACGGCCATGGATTGAATGTGGTCGATACCCCTGTGGGCAGAATCGGCAGCCTAATCTGTTGGGAGAACTATATGCCCCTTGCCAGGTACGCGCTCTACTCCCAAGGCGTAGAGATCTATATCGCGCCGACCTACGATAGCGGCGCGGCTTGGATAGGCACAATGCAGCACATCGCCAGAGAGGGTAAGTGCTGGGTGATATCCTGTGGCGTCGCCCTAGAACGGCAGGACCTCCCGGATGATTTTCCCGACGTCGACCGGCTCTATCCGGCCGATGAAGCCTGGATCAATCCTGGGGACTCTGCGCTGATTTCGCCAAGCGGTGAGATAGTCTCCGGGCCGCTGTCGAAAGAGAAAGGCTGCTTGATAGTGGAGATCGATGCGCAGCAGGCGGTGGCCGCCAAACGCGCTCTGGATGTGGCCGGGCACTATTCACGGCCTGATGTGTTTGAGCTGAGTGTAGATAGGACCCGGCGCGCCCCGACGGTTTTTAAGGAAAAGAACTAGCCGTTTCTTGTGGGTTTAGTTTTGTGAGGTCTAGCTTTTAAAGGGATTAGCTTTTATGGCGATTAGGTTTTAGCGTCGCACTAACGCTTAATTGTAATCCTAGTGGGCTTGAATGCGTTTATCTGGTGGATTGCACGACTTTCCTCATTGCTGCTAGGTTGAGGGCTTATCTTACTCATCACCTTTGGTGGACGTCGTTTGCCAGTTGAAGCTTGTATCGCAATGCTTGTTGGAAAGATGCTTGAACCCCACCGCTTCATTGCAACCTAACGCCTGCCCGGCGGGTGCTGTATATGGAAGTAAGAATGTCGTGATCACAGGGTCAGTGATGCTCCCGATATCAGGCCGACATTTCCCATATCCCTATGGGTCTGATGTGAAAGAACGACGTATGTACAGATACGCCCGTGACACGCTGCGCGTCTTTTGATCTGCAGGGATGTTGGAGAGGTAATTGAAAGTTGTACCTTCATGGTTATCTATCACCTGCGGTGGGCTTATGTGCAAACACGTTTTTGGCACGCTGTGAATATATCCCTATACGCTTCATGGCGGCGTCCATGCCGCCGAGAGCCAAAAACGTGTTTACACTGGATATCCAACGTCTCTTCGATTTAGCGGTATTTTGGTACGAGTAGCAAACCTAAAGGCTGGGTTATTTGTGCCCAAAATGAGTTAACAAGTTGTCGGTGGGCCAGTAACAAATCGAATTTCTGGCTTAGAAGTTTTCATCGCTAAACCCGCGTGATGCAATCCACTCCTCCCTATCAAAAAACTGGATCAGTATACAGTCATATTAAAATCATTCGGATTTTGAACGATTTTCGTTCTATGCTCGTGCGCATTTTCTCATTTAAGGTAAAATTTATATCTTTAAAATCAATTGCTTAGGCTATTTATTGAATAGATAATAGGTTTGGAAAACGCGCATGCGCGTTTTCCCAGATGGATTACTTATATGAAAAGCGGCAATATGCTGATAAGTTCATTACATACAGATAGTTAACTGTGCTCGTTTTCACTGGCCCAACGAGGTAAACGCGCATGCGCACTAATAAAATGTTATGTAGCTAGATATGAATCGAACAGAAGCATTAGAACAAATAGTAACTTTCGGGACCGATAGAGAAAATGCATATTCTGCATTAGCAAAGTATGGCTTCGACTCAGAAGTCGAATATTTTGTTGTATCTAAATCCGTTTTAGAGAGCGTACTTACTATGTATCTCACGGACCAAATTACTGCTGATGAACTAGAGCAATGGGCAAATTTTGTGGAGTGCAGAGCTGACTTAAACTACGAAGCAATTGAGGATTATATTTATGCCATTGCTAACCCGTACTTAGTTGGTGAAATTAATAAAGACAAAATGCGTAAAATGGTTCAAGTATTAAACGCTACATAACAAGCGCATCAAGTGATGGGACTGCTAACGCTTGGCTTAGTTCCGCTTCGCTTCACAAGTATAGCCAAGCATTATCAGCCCCTTATTGCGGGCGTTATGCCTCAATCATGAGTTGACACATTTGGCGGAACAATTGAAAATGCAAGTGGACCTGTCGTCTAATTTGGAAAGGCACCACTCTTTGAGTGGGATCCCGGTTCGATTCCGGGTAGGTAAAGAGCATTTTCAGCAAGTGTTTTTTACCTACCTTGGATTGGATGAATGCTAGAACAAGATAGACTTGATGTCTTTGCTGCCCAAACAGAGAACGTTAGAGCTTTGGAGCAGGCATGGAAGCACATTAACAAAACCATCAATGCTGCTTACTCTAGCGGCGATAATTCTACAGCTGAAATTCACACCAAATTGCTAGCTCAAGTCTACTGTGCATTCGCTGAAGCTGTATTCTCGAAAGTAATCCACACACCTGATGGACTGACCCTCGATGAGATTTCACAAGTAAAATATCGAGGAAAGAAAAATATCGTGGATGCTTGGAAAAAGTGTGTCGAGCTATCTCTTCAAAAAGTTCAAGGTAAAAGTAGTGGTCATGTCGCTAACACGCGTCAAAAAATCGAGTCATTGATAGACCATTATATTTATGATCCTAGCCTTCTGAGAAACAAGATCGCCCACGGTCAGTGGAAGGTCGCACTTAATTCAAATAACACTAAGGTCAACTCAGCTTTAACCACAAAGGTTCAGGCAATTTCTGTTGTTGACCTTTACCGACATAAAGAAGCTTTTCAAAGCCTATTTCGCATCGTTGAAGACATTATCGAATCTCCTAATAAAGCACACCATAGGGATTATTGGTCTCATATAACTGAGTTTGAAGAATCTCAGCGCAAGATGGCTAGTTGGACTATCGAAAAAAAGATTGCCTCATTAAAAGCAAAGAAGGAACATTTTAAACACGCCAAAGGCATAACAAGTCAAAGTAGCCAGACGCAGCAGAGCTGCGCCGCTGTTTGAAGCGTTATACATTTACAAGGAGGTAGCACATGAAGTGTCCACATTGTTTCGAATCAGTAAGCGTATTTTCAAAAGAAATGAACAAATTTGGCAAATCTAAAGTTTGCCCAAAATGCACTAAACCCATCCAGTTATATGTAAGCCTAAAATGGGTGGCAATATTATTCATTCCGGCTGTAGTCAGTGCTCTTTTGATCAAACCGCTTTTCATAAATGTAGGCCTAAGCGGTTCTTTAGCTACTGGTTTAATGTGCGGTTTAATGGTTCTATTGTGTATGCGACTTAAGGTGCCAAAGGTTAAAGTAAATGCATAACAAGTTGCTTAGTTTCGTTTCGGCCACAAAACGCGTGGCCTCCACTGGACAGCCTACATTGCGTTTCGGCTGCCCATTAGCAAAGCGTTAGCTGCCATGTTTAACAGCAAGGATGTTTTTATGAAAAAGCTTATTTTAATTTTTTGTTTGATTGCCCACACAGCGAGTGCTCAAACTCTTTTTCCAAGCGAACATGACACACCTGCCGGTAAAGCTGAATTAAACTCATTTTTAGTGCACTGTGGTGATGATTGTTATTTCACTATGTTCTTAAAAGTCCAAAGACTAGATTTTGAATCGTCAAATGAATCAGGGGCTATGTATCGGGTTTGGAACGAGAATAGAGACCAATATATTCTATTTGGTATTGACGCAAATAAAGATAAAAAAGAACCTCAAATTACCATCGTATCTTCTAAGGATGGTAAAAAGCACATTCTAGGAACATCAGAATTGGGGGCATTCGAGGGATTTAGGTTTGAATGGAAAGATGGATTTTACGAGTTAAAAAACCTAAGAAGTGTTCCTTATGAAGGCTATTCAAAAATAGAAGAGAGTGGATTAGGATTCAAAGGGGATTTGGACTTTAAACCACATTCTATCGAATATCTATTTTTAGGGGCTAAGCTTACCCAGTTTGTGGATGCTACTTCGCAAAATATTAATCCTGAATGGAAAAAGGCTGGTAGTGGCAGCTAACAAGTGACTGTGGTGTTTAGTCAAGATAATCTGCCTTTGCGCAGCATGGCTCCTTGTTTTTAAATGCGCTATTGAGGAGTAGAATGGCGCTAGCGTTTTACAACCAATGGAGATGGAAATGGAGTATCCGGTGAAAGGGGCGTGTCAGTGTGGCGGTGTAACTTATGAGCTGCATTCGGCGCCTTTGATGGTGGTGGCATGTCATTGTAAGGAGTGTCAGAAGCTCTCAACCAGCGCCTTTAGCATCACGGCGATGGTGAATAGCGATAGCATAGTGTTTCAGGGAGAGATGGCCGAGTGGAGCCGTGTGGCCGATAGCGGCAACATCAGTGGCGCTAAGTTTTGTCCCACCTGCGGCAACCGCATCTATCATTTCGACCCTAAAGATCCCAGTAAGATTAAACTCAAGCCGTCGAATCTGTCTGATACCAGCCTTATTGCGCCTACCGCTCATGTCTGGGTCAGCGAGAAGCAAAGCTGGTTTACCATCCCCGAAGGCGTTGCCGTTTACGATAAGCAGCCTTAACCCAATTTAACCAATAGGATTTCTCGGCATTTGCTGCTCCCACGCACTGTACCTGCCGTAGACTATTCATAACATTGTGAGTTAATGCTGGCGTTCGTTACGTAAGGCCTTGATCGTCTAATGCGGCATCGACGCAATATTCATTTGCCAACAAAAAAGGCGTCTCGTTAGACGCCTTTCTCATCGATAACCTAGTTACGCTATCTATTTATGCTTTTTCTGGAATGCGTTCCAGCACGGCGAGGAGCAGCTTCCAGTATTGCTCGACGGTCTCGATTAACACCATCTCGTCTGGGCTGTGTGGGAAGCGGATGGTGGGGCCAATAGAGACCATATCCATCTCTGGGTAGGGCTTCTTGAACAGGCCACACTCCAGACCCGCGTGGATAACCATGATAACCGGTTCCTTGTTGTAGATAGACTCGTAGGTGTCTTTCACAATCGCCATCACAGGAGAGCTGCTGTCTGGCTTCCAGCCTGGGTATGCGCCGCTGAACTCCACCTCGGCACCGGCCAGGTTACTCAGGGCGGTCAGGTAGCCTTCAACTTCTTCGCGGCCCGAGTCGATCAACGAGCGGATGAGGCAGAGAATACTTACCGATTCGCCTTCAGTGGTGATCACGCCAACGTTAAGCGAGGTCTCGGTTACGCCTTGGATCTCATCACTCATACGCATCACGCCGTTAGGGCAGGCGTGTAGCAGGTCGATAAGGGTCTGCTGAGTGGCTTCGCTCATCACCTGAGTGGCGGCCGGGATCTCGCTAAGGGTCAGCAGCATGTCAGGGTCGGCGATGGCCAGTTCCTGACGAATCAGCGCCGTGTACTCCTGCATCAGGGCCTCGAGGCGTGGCAGGTTTTCGCTTGGCAGCATGAAGCTGACGCTCGCCTCACGTGGGATGGCGTTACGCAGTGAACCGCCGCTGAAGTTGGTGAGCTCCAGGGCCAACTCGTCGGCATGGTTAAACAGGAAGCGCGCTAACAGCTTGTTGGCATTACCACGGCCCAGGTGAATGTTCACCCCTGAGTGACCGCCCTTAAGCCCCGATAGGGTGAGGGTGTAGGTCGATAGGCTCGGCTCGGCCGCCTGCCATACCATAGGCACAGTGATCTGAGCATCGACGCCACCGGCGCAGCCCATGTAGATCTCGCCTTCCTGCTCTGAGTCTGTGTTGATCAGGATCTCGGCATCTAGGTAACCGGCTTCCAGGCCAAAGGCGCCTGTCATGCCTGCTTCTTCATCTATGGTCAGTAAGACTTCCAGTGGACCGTGAGGGATGTCGTCGCTGCCGAGAATCGCCAGGGCCGACGCCATGCCGATGCCGTTGTCAGAGCCGAGCGTGGTGCCCTTGGCCTTGACCCAGTCGCCGTCTACATAGGCTTCAATGGGATCTTTCTCAAAGTCGTGCACCTTGTCGGCGTTTTTCTGCGGCACCATGTCGATATGGGCCTGCAGGGCGACGACCTTACGGTTTTCCATGCCAGGAGTCGCCGGCTTCTTGATGATCAGGTTACCGACCTTGTCTTCGACAACGCTGAGTTGTTTGTCTTTGGCCCAGTTTTGGATGTATTGGCTTAGCGCCTGCTCATGCTTAGAAGGGTGGGGAATGGCGCAGATCTGTTCAAACCACTGCCAAAGTGCCTGAGGTTGCAATTGACTTAATGTGCTCACGGACAACTCCTCTGTAATAAAGGTCTTTGAGGTCTAATTTGGCGATAGTCTATCATAGACTCTAGGCAGGCGGGGGCATTTGCCGTGAGGAGTGACAACCAGGAGACAAGGCATCCTGATGCTTGAGTGTCATATTTAGTTGCCACCTTGAGGCTCGGCATCAATATTTTCATTTGGCATTGGCGTCAGATAGGAGAATAATGCCAACTCTCACGACGATTAAGCCTTGCCTGACATGGCCTTAGCCCAGCCCTCAACATATGGGTGACCGGCCACAGAATTTGCAACCGGCTATCGTATTCGTGGGTAAGGTTGATCATTACGATAGACAGGCAAAGATCTGTCATAGGTAGGGGCACTACATGATTTATGGGTGCCAATCGATTCGGCTAAGACCGAAAAACTGCTAGATGAAAAGGATGAGGCATGACTGGGGTTCAATTTATAGATGTAACAGATTCAGAAGCCATTTTTGACGATAACGCGTGGGATGCCGTGGTCTTGGTGACCCATGGCATAGAGGCCATTGCCCAGGAGGAGCTGGCCATGCTGGCCAGCCATGGTGCCCAGGTGGATGCCAGGGTAGGGCGCTCGACCACATTATTATTTGCTCCCGGGCTGGCCGGTGGCCGCCTGATTGTGGCGCCAGTCGCCGACAGCGACAGTGATATACAGGATGTTCGCGGATATAGTGATGCCGCCCGTCAGGGGATAAAGGTGGCCTTCGATGCAGGCGCCAGACGTCCACTGCTGATCGTCACGCCATCGACTCAGGCAAGGTATCAGCAATCTATGGGCGTCGCCGCGCTGGGCTGTGCCCAGGCGTTGTGGCAGTCGCTGGAGCGCCGTGAGGCCCTTGGCGAGATGGACAACATCTCACAGATCGGTCTGCTGGTAGACGAGAAGGCGGCCGAGCTGCTTAGTGCCATCGAGGCGGGCAAGCATTTGGCGCGTGACCTTTGCGGCACCGAGCCCGAGCGTATGTCGGCCCCTGCCTTCGCCCAATACTGTGTCGATGGGCTGCAAGGGCTTGGCCTAACTATGTCAGTGGTGGAAGACAGAGACGTGCTCGAGCGCGACTATCCGCTGCTGAGCGCCGTGGGGCGCGCCTCCTTTGCCGTCTCAAGACATCAGCCTAGAGTGGTTAAGCTAGAGTACAAAGCCGAGGGGCCTATCGAGCGCAGCTACTTCTTTGCCGGTAAGGGCGTGGTATATGACACGGGAGGAGCCGACCTTAAGGTGGGCGGTGCCATGGCCGGAATGAGCCGGGACAAGGGCGGTGCGGCCGCAGTTGCCGGTCTGATGAAGACGCTGGCGATGCTAAAACCCAAGGGGGTGCGTGTGGTCGCCGAGCTCGGGCTGGTGCGCAACAGCATAGGCAGCGAGGCCTTCGTGACCGATGAGATCATCACCAGCCACGCCGGTGTGCGGGTGCGTATAGGCAACACTGACGCCGAGGGGCGCCTGGTGCTGGCCGATCTCCTGTCGCACCTCAGGCTCAAGGCCCAGGAGGCGGTGGCGCCTCAGTTGTTCTCGGTGGCTACCCTCACCGGCCATGTGGTGCGCGCCTACGGTGGTTATACCGCCGTGGTCGAAAATGCCGTGGCGCGGCAGCAGCAGGTAGGCGACAGCCTGCAAGGGATCAGTGAGGCCTGGGGCGAGCCGATAGAGGTGTCACGCCTGCGCCGCGACGACTATCAGAAGATTGTCGATCCCTCTGGCGCGGCGGATCTGTTGTCATCTAATAACGCGCCTTCGTCGGTGACGGCAAGGGGACACCAGTATCCGGCGGCCTTCCTGTTGAAGGCTTCTGGCCTAGAGGCCCACGGCCTGTCGAGTGACAAGCCGATGGCCTATACCCATGTGGATATTGCCGGTAGCGCCACCGAGGGCGATCCGCTTTATGGCACGCCGACGGCGGCGCCACTTGTCAGTTTGTGTCAGATGATCCGCGGCTGATCAGCCACTCGCAGGGTTAAAATTTGACGAGGGCAACCATGGGGTTGCCCTTTTTTTGTTGCAGGATCACAATAGGGTTTAAAAGCGTGATCTTGACCGGGTCGGGAATCGGTGTTTGATGTAGTAAAATTACATTTTGAAGGGTTTTTTAAAAAATATAGAAAAAAAGCTTGTAATAAAACTACATTTATCTATAATGGCTCTCGTTGGTTAGACACAGTGTCTTCCACCTCAAAGTCTATCCAGGATGGATAACTCTCCAAGGAACCGAGCGACAAGTTGACTGCGGCACCAGCCTGAAGATGAAGGCCTGCCAAGTTTCACTAGAGATTAATTTTTCAACTTTGTTAGGAGTTATTGACTATGTCTTATACAGGAATTCAGCACGTTTATTGGCAGAATACTTGGTTTTGTACCGATTCACTACGCGGTGGTCTGTACGCTATGACTTTCAAGGGCTAACTACCCCTAAAGTCGTTTGAACCTGGTTCACTCGATTAAAGTAGTTGCATCATCCATCAACCTTACCCCATTTGGGGATTTTTAGACTCAAGTTGTCTATTGCTCTTTGAGTGGTAGGCCAGTGTAACCCGCTAGCGCGGTAACTCTTTCCTTTCGGAACACTTGAAACATGTCTCGCCTGCTCCTTGAGCAGGCTTTTTTTTACCTGAAATTTGCCATTGGCGCCTCGTCATTCGGGCGATAAATCTGGCGTAGATCACCTTTATGCCATCCTCTCGAGTCATGGCTCTAAACTGGCTCGCGTTTGCGCGATTATTGCGTATATAATCGTCGCTTGTTATCAAGTCGTTAACTTGGTTTCAACCCTTACCCTACCTAAATAAACCATAATTAAATCAAGGAACCTCGTTCCATGTTAGAAAAAGTATTTAAGTTAACCGAGCACCAGACAACGCTAAAACAAGAAGTGGTGGCCGGGATGACCACCTTTTTAACCATGGCCTATATCATCTTCGTCAACCCCATGATGTTGGCCGATGCCGGCATGGACCATGGCGCCGTTTTTGTCGCGACCTGCCTGGCCGCCGCCGTGGGCTGCCTGGTGATGGGCATAGTGGCGAATTACCCTATCGCCCTGGCGCCGGGCATGGGGCTTAATGCCTTCTTCACCTATACGGTGGTTGGCGAGATGGGCTATAGCTGGGAGACGGCCCTGGGCGCGGTATTCCTTTCCGGGATCTGCTTTTTGATATTGTCGCTGGTGAAGATCCGTGAATGGATTGTCAACAGCATTCCTATGTCGCTGCGCCTGGGGATCGCCGCCGGTATCGGCTTGTTTCTGGCGCTGATCGGCCTCAAGAGCGCCGGCATAGTGGTGGCCAGCCCCGCGACCCTGGTGACCATGGGCGATGTGACCGCCTTGCCGGCCGTGATGTCTGTGTTGGGCTTCTTTATCATTATCGCCCTGGTACACAGAGGCTATCAGTCGGCGGTGATCATCAGCATTTTGGGGATCACCGCGTTGGGGCTTTTGTTGGGGGATGTGCAGTATAACGGCATGATCTCGACGCCACCTTCGATTGCGCCCACCTTCATGAAGATGGATCTCGCCAACGTGCTCGAGATCAGCATGCTTTCGGTGGTGTTTGCCTTTCTGTTTGTGGATCTGTTCGATACCTCGGGTACCCTGGTGGCCGTGGCGCAGCGAGGCGGTTTCCTCGATGACAGAGGCAGGTTGCCGCGTCTCGGCCGCGCCCTGACTGCCGACAGCACAGCAACCATAGCCGGTGCCATGTTGGGCACCTCAACCACCACGAGTTATATCGAGAGCACCGCCGGGGTAAGCGCCGGTGGCCGCACCGGACTGACCGCCGTGGTGGTGGGAGTCATGTTCCTGCTGTCGCTGTTTATCTCGCCACTGGCGGGCATGGTGCCGGCCTACGCTACCGCGGGAACCCTCTTCTATGTCGCCATCTTGATGATGTCTGGCCTGGTGCATGTGGACTGGGAAGATCTGACCGAGGCCGCGCCCGTGGTGGTGGTCTGTATCCTGATGCCATTGACCTTTTCTATTGCCACGGGGATCGCCATGGGCTTTATCGCCTATGCGGCCATAAAACTGTTCAGCGGCCGCTATAAAGATCTCTCTGTCGGCGTGGTGGTACTGGCGGCACTCTTTCTGGCCAAGTTCATCTATGGCTAAGTGCTTTAAGGTTTCATGGGAGCTGGGCTTGACGTAAGTTGAGTTTCGCTCGGCTGTGATTAAAGGTCATACAATGTATGGCCTTTTTTGTGGGCTTTTTTTAAAGGAAATTTGAAGGAAGGTAGACTGGCTCTAATCTTTTATCTTCCCCGCTACCATTTGCCCTGGGGATTGGGTATAACTTGGGGTTCGGTTTTTTTCTGTCAATATGTCAATGAACTTAAGTGAGATAGGCTACCGCCGCGTGGTGGTAAAGTTGGGCACCAGTGTGCTCACCTCAGGCTCGCGCCAGCTGGATAAGGCGCATATGGTTGAGCTGGCCAGACAAATGGCTAAGCTGATGAAGTCGGGTGTCGAAGTGGTGCTGTGCACCTCGGGCGCCATTGCCGCGGGGCGCGAACACTTAGGTTATCCCACACTGCCGGACACGGTCGCCAACAAGCAGCTGCTTGCTGCAGTGGGCCAGAGCCAGCTGATCCTCGCCTGGTCACAGCTGTTTAGCATCTATGGGCTGCATGTAGGCCAGCTGCTGCTGACCCGCGCCGACTTGCACGACAGGGAGCGTTATCTCAATGCCAGAGACTCGCTCAATGCCCTGCTGGCCAATGGCATCATTCCTATTATCAACGAGAACGATGCGGTGGCGACCAATGAGATCAAGGTTGGCGACAACGACAACCTGTCGGCAAGGGCGGCGCTGCTGTGTGATGCCGACCTCCTGATCCTGCTGACGGATCAGAAGGGGCTGTTCGATGCCGATCCTAGGGCCAACCCAGACGCCAAGCTGATCAAGCAGGTGGTGAATATCGATGATAGCCTGCGTAGCCTGGCGGGCGGCGCAGTTTCCGGCCTGGGCACGGGCGGTATGGCGACTAAGCTGCAGGCGGCGGACATTGCCAGGCGCGCCGGGGTCGAGGTGGTGATCGCCTCGGGTCATCATCCTAAGGTGATCTTAGATGCCGTGGTTAAGCTGCCGGTGGGGACCCATTTTACCGCGCTGGAGAATCCGCTGGAGAGTCGTAAACAGTGGATCTTGGCGGGCCCGGCGACGAAAGGGCGCCTGGTGTTGGATAGCGGCGCCATCAATGCCGTGACCCTTAAGGGGCGCAGCCTGTTATCTAAGGGAATCTTGTCGGTGAGCGGCGTCTTTGATCGCGGTGCCACCCTGCAGCTGGTGGACGAGCTGGGGCGTGAACATGCCAGAGGCATGAGCCGTTACAGCGCCAAAGATCTACAAAAGATCGCCGGTAAACATTCCGATGAAATTGAGTCGCTGCTGGGCTACGACTACGGCGATGCCATAGTGCATCGTAACGACATGGTGGTCTTGTAAGGCTAGGGGATTTGCAGATTAAAGATGAGTGGAACAGAAACGATGGACGATAAACAGCAGTATTTAAACACTCTCGGAGAGCAGGCCAAGGCCGCCAGTTACGCCATGGCGAGCCTCTCGGGACAACAGAAGCGCGACCTGCTTAGGGCGATTGCCCAGAAGCTTAGCGATAAGAGTGCGCAGATTGTCGCGGCTAACCAGCAGGATGTGGCCAAGGCGCGAGAAAATGGCCTGAATGACGCCATGATCGACAGGTTATTGCTGGACGATGTGCGTCTCTCTGGGGTTATCGCCGATATCGAAAATGTGGTGGCGCTGGCCGACCCTATCGGTAGCGAGCTTGAGAGCCAGCTGCTGGACAATGGCCTGCGTCTGTCCCGCCGCCGGGTGCCACTGGGTGTGCTGGGGGTTATTTATGAGGCGCGCCCCAACGTGACCGTGGATATCGCCGTGCTGGCGCTGAAGACGGGCAATGCCGTGATATTACGCGGTGGCAAGGAGACCCTGGCGTCTAACCTGGCATTAAGTGAGGCCATCCGGGAGGCCATTGGCGAACAGGGACTACCTTGTGATGCGGTGCAGCTGATCCAAGACCCTGACCGCGCCCTGGTCTCGGGTCTGTTGAAGCTCGATAAGTATGTGGACATGATAGTGCCTCGCGGCGGTCAAAATCTGCAGCGTCTGTGCGCCGAACAGGCGACCATTCCGGTGATCTTAGGCGGCATAGGGATCTGCCATCTGTATGTCGACAGTGAGGTGGAGCAGCTAAAAGCCATTGAGGTGATCGCCAATGCCAAGGTGCAGCGTCCTACCGTGTGTAACGCCCTGGATACTGTGCTTATCCATAGAGACCTTGCCAAGGCCTTCTTGCCGCAACTCTACGCCCGCCTAAGTGCCCTGGGCGTCAGTTTCTATGCCTGTGAGCAGGCCAAGGCGATAGGTGAGGATGCCGGTGTAGCCACACACGAGGCGAGCGATGAGACCTTTGGTAACGAGTGGCTGTCTCTTAATCTTGGGGTTAAGGTGGTCGAGAATATCGATGAGGCGATCGCCCATATCCGTCGTTTCTCCAGTGGTCACTCCGAGGGGATCTTGAGCGATAACATACATGCCACGGCACACTTTATTAATGAGGTGGATGCGGCGGCCGTTTATGTCAACGCCAGTACCCGTTTTACCGACGGTGGCCAGTTTGGTTTGGGCGCCGAGGTAGCGGTATCGACCCAGAAGCTGCACGCGAGGGGACCTATGGGGCTTGAGGCGCTCACCACCTATAAGTGGATCGGTGTCGGCGACTATACCGCCCGCGGCTAAGTTAAGAGCCATACATTTCGTAAAAAGGAGCCATCAGGCTCCTTTCTTATTTTTAAACCTTCTTCCAGTTAAACTGCCTTTGCGCTAATGAATCGGCACCTTCATTCGACGTCCTTATGTGGAACATATCAGGCTCTCTTACCAGGCATTTTTATCTAGCTCTCTTGTCTTGCTTAGCCAGTGAGCAAATTAACTAATCCCCTTGGTGAATTTCACAACTTGTTTGGGAAAGCCATCAAGGTTGAAAAGTGAATCTTAGTTAAAATCCTTTAACTACAATATCTTATGGTTTTGGCATCTTGTTTGCTTTGTCTTAATCAATCTCACAGGGAATCGGTTACGGAGCATAAGATGAAAAACAACATGGTTAACAAGACATTGGTCGGTTTAAGTCTGGTCGTAGGTTTGATGAGTGCGGGAGCCCAGGCGGCCTCGAGCATCACGCTAAATGATGAATTTGATTATCACGGCCAGAAGGTGACTCTGGACATGGACGTGGGTCAGGCGGAGTTGATTGCTGGCGATCAAGACAAGGTGCGGGTCGAGGTGTTGGTGAAGGCCAACGACTCTAAGTGGTTTGGTTTCTGGCAGAACAGTGATGTGAGTTCGGCCAAGTTCGATATCCTCGACGATGGTAACAAGCTGGTATTAAGACTGGCGGATCAGGATGATGTGAACCAGAAGTGGCGTGTCTATCTGCCCAGTAATGCGGCGTTAAAGGTCGATGCCGGTGTCGGTGAGGTATCTGTCGAAGGGCTCAGTGCCAGCATAGAGGTAGAGCTGGGTGTGGGACGCGCCGAAATTAATCATCAGGCGACCTTTGGAGAGGTGTCACTCAAGTCTGGTGTGGGCGAGGTGAGCATTCGTGAGGGCGGTCAGCGCCTGGAGGTGAATCAAAACCTAGTGAGCCAGAGCTATCATCAGCAAGGCGCGGCAAGCGATGATCACCTGTATGTCTCCGTGGGCGTCGGTGAAATCGACGTGCGCAACTAATCATTGCACTAGAATTCAGATAAAAAAACCGACCTCAGGTCGGTTTTTTTATGTCTGCTTTTTTATGTCTGCTTTTTTATGTCTGCTTTTTTATGTCTGCTTTTTTATGTCTGCTTTTTTATGTCGGTTTATCTATCTCTGGCGGCTTAGGTTAGCCTTTGGCATCAGTTTTCCGGCGTCACCGCGGGATAGGCCTTGGCGCGCAGGCGCTTAAGGTGAGGCAATAGCTGTTGCAGCGCCAGCGCGGTGAGGATCAGTCCCAGGCCGATGAAGGTCGATGGGGTGATGGTCTCTTGCAAGATCCAGGCGATGAAGCCTACCGATAGCACAGGTGTGATGAACACCAGAGTGCTCATGCTGGCGGTGCGATCCGCCTTCTTGAGGGCGACCAGCCAGAGCACGAAGGTGACCCCCATCTCAAACAGGCCGACATAGATGCCGGCGCCCAGGGCCTTGAGATCCCAGCTCGGCAGCGATTGGGTCAGCAGCAGGGTGACCACGATAAAAGGCAGTCCCACCATGAAGCTCAGCAGTAGGCTCACCACTGGGTCACCCTCATCCTTAGTGTTCACTATCCAGTAGAGCGACCACAGCAGGGTGCTGGTCAGTGCCAATAGCACGCCGGTGGCACTCTCGAAGCGCACGCTGGCTACCTCACCATTGGTGGCGATGACAAAGACCCCCAGATAGGCGATAAGTGCCGCGGTGAGATCGCTCTTGCGCAGCTTTTGCTTGAGTAGCGGCACCGCTAACAATGGCAGCAATATGGCCCAGGTGTAGTTGAGCGATAGCGCCTGCTGGGCGGGCAGCAGGGCATAGGCCTTAAACAACACCAGATAATAGAGAAACGGGTTCAGCAGCCCGGTCTGTAGGTAAAACCAGGGGCGATTGACGAATTGGCGCTTAATGAGATGCAGCTTACCCGTGGCGGCCAGGATAACCCCTAAGGCGACGATAGAGGTCGAGACGGCGACAAACACCAGCTGCAGCGGCGTGAAATGGCTCAGCGCCAGCTTGAAGGCGGTGGCAACGGTCGACCAGAGTAAGATGGCCGCTAAGGCATAGAGATAAGCTTGGTTGGATGATTTCACTGAACCTTCTCACTAAACGAGACAACTAAAAAATCCCACTAGCCAGGGGCTCAGAGGGATATCTTCTTCGATTGCATGCATTATACGCTTCTTGTTTGCGGTTCGGCAGCTTTTAAGATCAAAAAAATACTCAATTAAGTTAATTTTTATCTTTGTTGCCCTTGTATTCCCATTTGGAGGCCCAATATAGGGTGTTAAGGAAAGATATTGGCTTGGAAAATTAGGCTTGAAAACGATTTCGCCTATCCCCATATCTGAATCAGATAACAAAGTTAGCGTTAGTTAAAAGTTTTTTGGAGGACTCCATGGGTAAAATTATTGGTATCGATTTAGGTACAACTAACTCTTGTGTAGCTGTACTTGATGGCGATAAAGCACGCGTAATTGAGAACGCGGAAGGCGATCGCACTACCCCGTCGATCATCGCATATACAGGCGAAGAAGTATTAGTTGGTCAGCCTGCGAAACGCCAAGCTGTAACAAACCCAAAGAATACCTTCTTTGCTATTAAGCGTCTTATCGGTCGTCGTTTCAAAGATGACGAAGTACAGCGTGACGTAGACATCATGCCATTTAAGATCATCGGTGCAGACAACGGTGATGCATGGGTTGAAGCGCACGATAAGAAGATGGCACCGCCACAAGTTTCTGCAGAGATTCTGAAGAAGATGAAGAAGACTGCCGAAGACTACCTGGGCGAGCCAGTAACCGAAGCGGTAATTACCGTACCGGCTTACTTTAACGATTCACAACGTCAGGCGACAAAAGACGCCGGTCGTATCGCTGGCCTTGAAGTTAAGCGTATCATCAACGAGCCTACTGCTGCGGCACTGGCTTATGGTATCGACAAGAAGCAAGGCGACAACATCGTTGCGGTATATGACTTAGGTGGTGGTACCTTCGATATCTCTATCATCGAGATCGATAGTGTCGATGGCGAGCAGACCTTCGAAGTATTGGCTACCAACGGTGACACTCACCTAGGTGGTGAAGACTTCGATAACCGTCTGATCAACTACCTGGCCGACGAGTTCAAGAAAGAGCAATCTTTAGACCTGCGTAACGACCCATTGGCGATGCAGCGTCTGAAGGAAGCTGCCGAGAAGGCGAAGATCGAGCTGTCTAGCACCACTCAGACTGAAGTTAACCTGCCATACATCACGGCAGATGCGACAGGTCCTAAGCACTTAGTGGTTAAGATCACTCGCGCCAAGCTTGAGTCTCTGGTTGAAGACCTGATCCAACGTTCACTCGAGCCGCTAAAAGTGGCACTGGCTGACGCAGACCTGTCTGTATCAGACATCAACGAAGTGATTCTGGTGGGTGGTCAAACCCGTATGCCTAAAGTACGTGAAGAAGTTTCTAGCTTCTTCGGTAAAGAGCTGCGTCAAGACGTTAACCCAGACGAAGCGGTTGCTATCGGTGCTGCGGTTCAGGCGGGTGTACTTGCAGGTGACGTGAAAGACGTTCTGCTACTAGACGTAACGCCTCTGTCTCTGGGTATCGAAACCATGGGCAGCGTGATGACCAAGCTTATCGAGAAGAACACTACTATCCCGACTAAGGCTAGCCAGATCTTCTCAACAGCCGATGACAACCAAAGCGCGGTAACCATCCACGTGTTACAGGGTGAGCGTAAGCAATCTAGCGCCAACAAGTCGCTAGGTCAGTTCAACCTGGAAGGTATCGAGCCAGCTCCACGCGGCATGCCACAAATTGAAGTGGCCTTCGATATCGACGCCGATGGTATTCTGCACGTGTCTGCGACTGACAAGAAGACAGGCAAGGCACAAAACATCACCATCAAGGCCTCTTCTGGTCTGAGCGATGAAGAAGTTGAAGCTATGGTACGTGACGCCGAGGCGCACGCCGATGAAGACGCTAAGTTCGAAGAGCTAGTGACTGCACGCAACCAGGCTGACGGCATGGTTCACGCGACCAAGAAGCAGATCGAAGAAGCGGGCGATGAACTGCCAGGCGAAGACAAAGAGAAGATCGAAGCGGCGATGGCTGAAGTTGAAACTGCCACTAAGGGTAAGGACAAAGAAGCTATCGAGAAAGCGACGCAAGCCCTGATGGAAGCGTCTGCCAAGCTGATGGAGATCGCTCAGGCTAAGGCGCAAGCAGGCCAAGGCGAGCAGGCTCAGCAGTCTAACGAAGCTCCTGCTGACGATGTTGTCGATGCCGAGTTTGAAGAAGTTAAAGACGACAAAAAATAATTCAGGCCCAGCCTAAATTATTTCCAGCGGGCGTTATGGGGTAACTCTAACGCCCGTTCGTACAACTTAAGGGTCAGTTGACCTTTGCTGTTTGTTTTTGCAGTTATTTGTTGGTCAGTTATACAAGGCAGAGCCTGTGCGGTGTAGTTATTCTACATAAGCAGGCGATAATGCCGTAGAAATGGCCAACAAACACTGTCCAAAGGATTCATCTAAACGCGCCTTGCCCTGCGTTACGTGCGACTTACATAGAATAACTATGCTGCGCAGCGCGAGCCTTGGGCACAACGCGTTTAGATTGAACAAAAAGTAAACCTAAAAGGTCAACAGACCCTAGCGCAGAAAGTATGAGACTATGTCAAAGCGAGATTATTACGAAGTATTAGGCGTAGGTCGCGACGCCAGCGAGCGTGAGATTAAGAAGGCCTATAAGCGCCTCGCCATGAAATTTCACCCGGATCGCAACCCAGGTGACAAGGCGGCCGAAGCCAGCTTCAAAGAGGTAAAAGAAGCCTACGAGATCCTCACCGACAGCGACAAGAAGGCGGCCTATGATCAGTTTGGTCATGCGGGTGTCGATCCTAACCGCGGCGGTGGTGGATTTGGCGGCGGTGCCGACTTCGGTGATGTATTCGGTGACGTATTTGGTGACATCTTCGGCGGTGGACGCCGTGGTGGCCAGCGCCAGGCGGCGCGTGGCTCAGATTTGCGTTACAACCTGGAACTGTCGCTGGAAGAAGCGGTACGTGGACTGACCAAAGAGCTACGTATTCCAACCTTAGCCACCTGTGATCTGTGTGACGGTAGCGGCGCCAAGAAAGGCACTTCGCCAACCACATGTGGTACCTGTCACGGCCAGGGCCAGGTGCAGATGCGCCAAGGTTTCTTCGCGGTGCAGCAAGCCTGTCCTACCTGTCATGGCCGCGGTAAGATCATCAAAGATCCTTGCAGCAAGTGTCATGGCGAAGGCCGCGTAGAGAAGAGCAAGACGCTGTCGGTGAAAATTCCTGCGGGTGTGGATACCGGCGATCGCATTCGTCTGTCGGGCGAAGGGGAAGCGGGCGAGTTTGGTGCGCCTCCAGGGGATCTCTACGTACAGGTGACGGTACGCGAGCACGCCATCTTCGTGCGTGACGGTAACAACCTCTACTGTGAAGTGCCTATCTCTTTCAGCACGGCAGCACTGGGCGGCGAGATCGAAGTCCCGACACTCGATGGCAAGGTGAACCTGAAGATCCCATCGGAAACTCAGACGGGTCGTATGTTCCGTCTGCGTGGCAAGGGCGTCAAGTCGGTGCGCAGTCATGCGGTCGGCGACCTGCTGTGTAAGGTGGTGATGGAAACGCCGGTGAATCTGAGCGATAAGCAGAAAGAGCTGTTACGTGAATTTGATAACACCCTGACGGGGTCATCAAAAAAGCACAGCCCTAAGGCCGAAGGCTTCTTCGACGGTGTGAAGAAGTTCTTTCAGGACTTGAACAGCTAAGGTGTGCTGATACACAATAAAAACCTCGCGATGCGAGGTTTTTTTATTGCTATTTTTTACCGCTATTCTTAATAGTCTAAGTTTCATGGTAGATAAGGGATGAGAGATGAAACAGTTAACCGCGGCGCTGGTAATACTTTTATTAGCCGGCTGCGCCACCACACAATCGCCCACCGGGCGTAAACAGACCCTGCTGTTTTCTTCGCAGCAGATGGATCAGATGGGGGCCGAATCTTTTGCCGAGATGAAGAAACAGCAGAAGGTGAGTCAGGATAAGCAGGTCAACCAGTATGTGACCTGTGTGGCCAACCGCATCACCTCGGTGCTGCCCGGCCGTCAGCCCAGCTGGGAGGTGGTGGTGTTTGAATCGGATCAGGTTAACGCCTTTGCCCTACCTGGCGGACATATAGGTGTCTATACCGGCCTATTGAAGGTAGCGAAAAATCAGGATCAGCTGGCGACGGTTATCGGTCATGAGGTGGCTCATGTGCTGGCCAACCACAGCAACGAGCAGGTATCTCGGGCGCAGATGACGGGGGTGGGGATGCAGATTGCCGGCGCCGCCATCGACGTCAGCGGCCTGAGCAACAAAGATCTTTATATGTCGGCGCTGGGGCTAGGTGCCCAGTATGGCTTTATTCTTCCCTATGGCCGCGCCCAGGAGAGCGAAGCCGATGTTATGGGCGTCGAGCTGATGGCCAGAGCCGGGTTCGACCCTAGCCAGAGCATCAGCCTGTGGCAGAACATGGCCAAGGCGGGCGGTAGTCAGGGCCCCGAGCTGTTATCGACCCATCCATCACACGACCATCGCATCGCCGATCTGCAGCAGATGCTGCCGCAGGTGACGCCTCTGTATCGCACCGCAAGCGCCAGTGGAAAAAATCGCTGCAACTAGGGGCAATTTTTGGGTTTTTTATCACAGTTTGTGATAAAATCCGCCGCGAAATTAATTGAATAAATGAGAGTACAATCATTATGTCTGATAAGTTCACCACAATTGAACAGCACGCCAGCTATGGTGTTGGCCGCCAATTAGGCGAGCAACTCGCAGCTAACTCATTCGAAGGTATCGATATTTCAGCTGTTCAAGTTGGTCTGTCAGATGCGTTTGAAGGTAAAGAGAGCGCCGTCTCTATGCAAGATCTTCAAACTGCATTCACTGAGATTAGTCAGCGTATTCAAAAGGTTCAGGAAGAAGCTGCCGCGGCTGCATCGGCCGAAGGCGAAGCTTTCCTTGCTGAAAACCAACAGCGTGACGGTGTTGTGACCCTGGAATCAGGTCTGCAATACGAGATCATCACCGAAGGTTCAGGCGACAAGCCAAGCTATGATTCAACTGTACGTACTCACTACCATGGTACTTTCATCAGCGGTGACGTATTCGACAGTTCAGTACTGCGCGACCAGCCTGCCGAGTTCCCAGTATCTGGCGTTATCGCCGGTTGGACCGAGGCACTGCAGCTGATGCCTGTAGGTTCTAAGTGGAAGCTATATGTACCGCATCACCTGGCCTATGGCGAGCGTGGCGCAGGTGCCTCAATTCCTCCGTATTCGGCCCTAGTGTTCGAAGTGGAATTGCTCGACATTCTCTAATCGAAAAAGCCTAAGCGTTTGCTTAGGCTTTTTTTTGAAATGATTTGGCGTTAGCCTTGTGCTCAATTAACAGTAGCAAATGTGTAGGAGAGTTAGATGACAGAGCAAGTAAGAGTGGCGATAACCGGTGGCAGTGGTCGCATGGGCCGAACTCTTATTGAATCGGCAAAACTCAGCAGCAATATCTATCTAGGTGCGGCGGTTGAGCGTGCGGGTTCGACTTTGATTGGTGTCGATGCGGGCGAACTCGCCGGTGTGGGTGCCATGAATGTTGCCATCACTGATTCACTGGACAATGCCGTAGACGATTTCGATATCCTGATCGACTTTACCTCGCCCGAGGCCAGTGTGGTGCATACCGACTGGTGTTCGCGTAACGGTAAGGCGATTGTCATCGGCACAACCGGCTTCAATCATGCCCAGAAAGAGCAGATTGCCGCCTACGCTGAGAACACGCCGATTGTGATGGCGCCTAATATGTCTGTGGGCGTTAACCTGATGTGGCGCCTGCTGGAGCTGGCCGCCGAGGTGATGGGTGACTATACCGATATCGAGATTATCGAAGGTCACCACAGACACAAGAAGGATGCGCCTTCGGGCACCGCACTTAAGATGGGCGAGGTGATCGCCGAGGTCTTGGGTCGCGATCTGGAAAAATGTGCCGTCTATGGCCGTGAGGGGATCACCGAAGAGCGTAGCCGTGAGACCATAGGTTTCTCTACCATTCGCGCCGGTGATCTGGTGGGCGAGCATACCGCCATGTTTGCCGACATTGGCGAGCGCCTGGAGATCACCCATAAGGCATCGAGTCGTATGACCTTTGCCAACGGTGCCATGCGCGCCGCATTTTGGCTGGGCGATCAGGGCCCGGGATTATACGACATGCAACAGGTCTTAGGCCTGAAGGATTAGTATTTAAAAAAAACGCCTATTTGGCGTTTTTTTTTGAAAGAAAGTACCGCTTATCTATAGACGAGTTGCACTATTACCTATAAAATAGTCGGAATTTGTCAAAATTTCGTATTTAAGCGGAAGTTGGTATTTTAAACACAAAATAAAACCTTATTATTCAATGGCTTGGCTCTTTTCGGAGGTCGCGTTGACAAAGTCTGCCTTACTCGTACTCGAAGATGGAACCGTATTCTCTGGCACTGCAATTGGTGCTGATGGACTCGCAGTTGGTGAAGTGGTATTTAACACTTCCATGACGGGTTACCAAGAGATCCTCACGGATCCTTCCTATTCTCGTCAAATTGTTACTCTAACCTACCCGCACATTGGTAACACTGGTACCAATAGTGAAGATACCGAATCTGATGCCGTACATGCTTGTGGTTTGATCATCCGTGATCTACCGCTACTGGCGAGCAACTTCAGAAATCAGCAATCTCTCAGCGATTACCTAAAAAGCAACAATGTTGTAGGCATTGCCGATATCGACACGCGTAAACTGACACGTATCCTCAGGGAAAAAGGGGCACAAGCGGGTGCCATCTTAGTGGGTGACATGGATGAAGCTAAGGCGCTGGCGGCTGCCAAAGCCTTCCCTGGCTTGAAAGGCATGGACTTGGCCAAAGAGGTGACCACACAGCAGCAATACCAATGGCGCAGCGGTAGCTGGCGTCTGGTGGGCGGCTTGCCGAGCGACACCCCTGAGTCAGAACTGAAATACAAGGTCGTGGCCTATGACTACGGCGTTAAGCGCAACATTCTGCGTATGCTGGTTACCGCGGCTGTGATGTGACCGTGGTACCGGCGCAAACCCCAGCCTCAGAAGTGCTGGCGATGAATCCCGATGGTATCTTCCTGTCAAACGGCCCTGGTGACCCAGAGCCATGTGACTACGCCATCGAAGCGATTCAGACTTTCCTTGAGACAGACATTCCACTCTTCGGTATCTGCCTTGGCCATCAGCTGTTGGCACTGGCCTCAGGCGCGAAGACACTGAAGATGAAGTTTGGTCACCATGGTGCCAACCACCCGGTCAGCAACCTGGAGAAGGGCAACGTGATGATCACCAGCCAGAACCATGGTTTTGCCGCCGATGAAGCCAGCCTGCCGGCCAACGTCAAGGTGACTCACAAGTCGCTGTTCGACGGTTCGCTACAGGGTATCCACCTGACCGACAAGCCAGCGTTTAGCTTCCAGGGTCACCCTGAGGCAAGCCCGGGTCCTCACGACGCCGCGCCGCTGTTCGATCACTTTATCGAGTTGATCGAAGAATATCGTCATAACGCTAAGTAGTCCGGGAGAAAGTTTCAGCAATGCCAAAACGTACAGACATAAAAAGTATTCTTATCCTGGGTGCTGGCCCGATTGTTATCGGTCAGGCATGTGAGTTTGACTACTCGGGTGCCCAGGCGTGTAAGGCGCTTCGTGAAGAGGGCTACCGGGTTATTCTGGTGAACTCTAACCCTGCGACCATCATGACAGACCCAGAGATGGCCGATGCCACCTATATCGAGCCGATTCATTGGGAAGTGGTACGCAACATCATCGCCAAGGAACGTCCCGATGCGATTCTGCCGACCATGGGTGGACAGACGGCACTGAACTGTGCCCTGCGCCTCGAGGCCGAAGGGGTATTGGCCGAGTTTAACGTCGACATGATTGGTGCAACCGCCGATGCCATCGACAAGGCCGAAGACCGTAGCCGTTTCGATGCGGCGATGAAGAAGATTGGTCTTGAGTGTCCACGCGCCGGTATCGCCCGCAGCATGGAAGATGCCTACGAGGTGCTCGAGCAGGTTGGTTTCCCTTGTATTATCCGTCCCTCTTTCACCATGGGTGGCTCGGGCGGTGGTATCGCCTACAACAAGGAGGAGTTCGAGGAGATCTGTTCTCAGGGTCTCGAGCTTTCACCAACCAACGAACTGCTGATCGATGAGTCGCTTATCGGTTGGAAAGAATATGAGATGGAAGTGGTTCGTGACCGCAACGATAACAGCATTATCGTCTGCTCTATCGAAAACTTCGATCCTATGGGCGTGCACACCGGCGACTCTATCACAGTTGCCCCGGCGCAGACCCTGACAGACAAAGAATATCAGCTGATGCGTAACGCCTCTCTGGCGGTACTGCGCGAGATCGGCGTCGAAACCGGTGGTTCAAACGTTCAGTTTGGTATCAACCCGAAAGATGGTCGCATGGTGATCATCGAGATGAACCCACGTGTATCACGTTCATCGGCACTGGCCTCTAAGGCGACAGGTTTCCCTATCGCCAAGATCGCCGCTAAGCTGGCTGTGGGCTTTACCCTGGATGAGCTGAGCAACGACATCACTGGCGGTGCGACACCAGCCTCATTCGAGCCTGCTATCGACTATGTGGTCACTAAGGTTCCACGCTTCAACTTCGAGAAGTTTGCCGGTTCAAATGACCGTCTGACCACTCAGATGAAGTCAGTGGGCGAGGTGATGGCTATCGGTCGTACCTTCCAGGAGTCGCTGCAAAAGGCACTGCGCGGTCTTGAGGTTGGCGTTAATGGCTTAGATCCTATCGTCGATGTCGAAGATAACGATGCCCTGTCACGCATTCGCCACGAGCTGAAAGAGCCGGGCGCCGAGCGTATCTGGTATATCGCCGATGCCTTCCGCGCCGGTCTGAGCATGGATGCCATCTTCAAGCTGACCAATATCGACCCTTGGTTCCTGGTTCAGATTGAAGAGCTGCTATCACTTGAAAACCAGGTGAAAGAAGCTGGCATGGCTAGCATGGACAAGGACTTCCTTTACAAGCTTAAGCGTAAAGGTTTCTCCGATGCGCGTCTGGCGGCCCTGATGGGGGTCAGCGAGTCTGAGATGCGTAAGCTGCGTTACCGTCACGAAGTGTACCCAGTGTACAAGCGTGTCGATACCTGCGCCGCCGAGTTCTCGACCGATACCGCCTATATGTACTCTACCTATGAGGAAGAGTGTGAGGCTAACCCATCTAATCGCGACAAGATCATGGTATTGGGTGGTGGTCCTAACCGTATCGGCCAAGGCATCGAATTCGATTACTGCTGTGTGCACGCGGCGCTTGCCTTGCGTGAAGATGGTTACGAGACCATCATGGTCAACTGTAACCCAGAGACTGTATCTACCGACTACGATACCTCAGACAGACTCTATTTCGAATCTGTAACCCTGGAAGATGTGCTGGAGATTGTTCGCATCGAGCAGCCTAAAGGGGTTATCGTGCAGTACGGTGGCCAGACGCCACTGAAACTGGCCCGTGATCTGGAAGCCGCCGGCGTGCCTATCATCGGCACCAGCCCGGATGCGATCGACCGCGCCGAAGACCGTGAGCGTTTCCAGCAGGCGATTCAACGCCTAGAGATGAAGCAGCCAGAAAATGATACCGTCACCACGGTAGAAGGTGCCGTGATCGCCGCCGAGCGTATCGGTTACCCTCTGGTGGTGCGTCCATCTTACGTACTGGGTGGCCGCGCGATGGAGATTGTTTACGACGAACAAGACCTGCGCCGTTACTTCAACGAAGCGGTTAGCGTCTCTAACGCCTCGCCAGTATTGCTGGACCGCTTCCTCGACAACGCCACCGAGGTGGATATCGATGCGGTATGTGACGGCACAACCGTAGTGGTTGGCGCCATCATGGAGCATATCGAGCAGGCGGGTGTTCACTCGGGTGACTCAGGATGTTCTCTGCCTCCTTACACCTTGAGCCAGGAGATCCAGGATCAGATGCGCGAACAGGTGCGCAAGCTGGCGATGGAACTTGGGGTTGTAGGTCTGATGAACGTGCAGTTCGCTGTGCAGGACAACACCATCTACATGATCGAGGTTAACCCGCGTGCGGCCCGTACCGTACCATTCGTCTCTAAGGCGACGGGTGTACCGCTGGCTAAGATAGCGGCGCGCGTCATGGCTGGTCAGACACTTGAGCAGCAGGGCTTTACCAAAGAGGTTATTCCACCTTTCTACTCGGTGAAGGAAGTGGTGCTGCCATTTAACAAGTTCCCGGGTGTTGACCCGTTACTTGGCCCTGAAATGCGCTCGACCGGTGAGGTGATGGGCGTAGGTGCTACCTTCGCCGAGGCTTATGCCAAGGCAGAGCTGGGGGCAACCTCTGAGGTGCCTAAGTCTGGCCGCGCGCTACTCTCTGTGCGTAACAGCGATAAGAAGCGTGTTGCCGACCTGGCCGCCAAGCTGATTGAGCTAGGCTATGAGATCGATGCGACTCACGGTACGGCTGTGGTGCTTGGTGAAGCGGGTATCAATCCGCGTCTGGTAAACAAGGTACACGAAGGTCGTCCGCACATTCTTGACCGTATCAAGAACGATGAGTACACCTATATCGTGAACACTACCGAGGGCCGCCAGGCGATCGAAGACTCGCGTCAGCTGCGTCGTGGGGCCCTGCGTTACAAGGTGAACTACACCACGACTCTGAATGCCGCCTTTGCGACCTGTATGGCACACTCTGCCGACAGCCGCACCAATGTGACGTCTGTGCAGGAACTGCATCAGCGCATTAAAGGCTAAGGGTTAACCCTTGATAAAAGGCCGCGCAAGCGGCCTTTTTTATGGGCGCTTTATGGTGTGAGAGAAACAATGGGGCAATCAACAAGCCGGTTATATGGTGCGAGTTTGTTTTGCCTCGGGCGCGCTAAGGAACACACAGTTCTGTGGGCGTACTAACAAACTCTTGGGGAACCGATAGCTTATCCCGTCATCAGGGTATAGAATAGATGGATTCCAAGCGTTCTTTATTCCTAGTCGGTGGCCCAAGTGGTCAGGCTGACTAGGTTGCTTTTGTTTTGAGGAGACGAGTGTTCCTATGAATAAGGTTCCAATGACAGTTGTTGGTGCAAATCAACTGCGTGAAGAGTTAGATTTTTTGAAGTTTGAGAAGCGTCCAAAAATTGCCGAAGCCATTGGGGTGGCGCGTGAGCTGGGCGATCTGAAAGAGAACGCCGAATACCACGCCGCCCGCGAAGAGCAGGGACTGTGCGAGGCTCGTGTACGTGATATCGAAGGTAAGCTGTCTAACGCACAGATCATCGATGTGACTAAGATGGAAAATACGGGCCGAGTGATCTTCGGTACCACAGTTACTATTTTGAACCTGGATACCGAAGAGGAATTTACCTATCGTATCGTGGGTGAAGACGAGGCCGACATCAAGGCTAACCTGCTCTCTGTTTCTTCACCAATTGCTCGCGGTCTGGTGGGGAAATCGGAAGGGGATGAAGTCTCTATTCAGACTCCAGGTGGCTTGACAGATTATGAGATCACTGCGGTCGAATATATCTAACTTGCGCTAGGGCCTGTTGACCTTTTGAGAACAAATTTTGTTCTAATTGAGCTCGTTCAAATCGCGGCATGAGGCTTGAAGTATAGTTATTCTATATAAAAGCCGAGTAACAAAGCGTTGAACGTGCTCAAGACGAACCCTGCGGGCAGCTTCTGTATCATTTTTCTATTGCGTTATCGCTCATTGATGTAGCACACCACATTACAATCGCTCTGCCTTGTATAATAGCGATACAGAATGCTGCAAAAATGAACGCGAAAGATAAACAGGCCCTAGGGTCGGTCGACGACCGCTTCATACTTAGTATGAAAGTAGCAACAAAAAAGCCGCTATCGATAGCGGCTTTTTTGTTGAGTCCAGGAGCTATTTGGCTCTTGGTACGGCAATCTTCATCTCTGGAGATTGACGGAATAGGACCAATACGTGACCGATAAGCTGAACCTTTTCAGCTTGAGTTTCGCGTACGATGGCGTCAACGACTGCATTTTTTAGCTCTCTGTCTCCAGAGGCAACTTTCACTTTGATTAATTCATGATGAGAGAGTGCATTATCAATTTCAGCCAGTACACCTTCAGTCAGGCCATTGGCACCAAGCTGCACAACAGGCTTGAGGTTATGTGCTAAGCCTTTTAGATGCTGTTTTTGTTTGGTTGTTAAGTTCATTTCTACCAACTTTATGCTGAGTTACTGTTGAAAAACCGCTATTCTACCCTCATATAGCCTTTGTGTAACTCATATTTGTTGCGGATTTTAAATGTCAGGTAAAAAACGAACGGCCAGTTCCGCCCGATGGATGCAGGAACATTTCGATGATCATTATGTTAAGTTGTCGCAGAAACGGGGGTTGCGTTCGCGCGCTGCGTTTAAAATAGAAGAGATACAACAAAAGGATAAGCTGATTCGCCCAGGCATGACAGTGGTGGATCTCGGTGCAGCCCCGGGTGGCTGGTCACAGATCGCCGTTAAGCTGGCGGGAGAGACTGGCAAGGTTATCGCCTGCGATATTCTACCCATGGATCCCATCGTCGGTGTCGATTTTCTGCAAGGCGATTTTCGTGAAGAAAAGGTACTCGATGCCTTACTCGAACGAGTTGGCGATGCTAAAGTCGATGTTGTGTTGTCGGACATGGCACCTAACATGAGCGGCACAGGTGGTGTGGATCAGCCTCGCGCCATGTATTTGGTGGAGCTGGCACTGGATATGTGTCACCAGGTGTTGGCACCAAATGGTAGTTTTGCTGTCAAAGTCTTTCAGGGGGAGGGCTTTGATGAGTATATGAAGGCGGTGAGACAGGCATTTACCACCGTTAAAACACGTAAGCCAGACTCGTCGCGACCGCGTTCGCGCGAAGTCTATCTTGTGGCGACGGGTTACAAGTTGTAGTAACCTAACGTCAGTAACCGCAAGACTGTATGAGGTCTAGTAATTTTGAGTGATATGGCAAAAAATTTAATTCTCTGGGTTGTCATCGCCGTCGTGCTGATGTCAGTGTTTCAGGGCTACTCCCCCTCTTCATCGAACTCCATGAAGATGGATTATTCTACTTTCTTGGACGACGTACGCTCCGGGCAGATTAATACTGTCGAGGTGAAGAGCGACCAGCGCACCATCGAGGGTACCAAAAGAACCGGGGAAAAATTTATCACTATCATGCCTATGTATGATCAGGATCTGATCAACGATCTTGACCGCAAGGGTGTGACCATGAAAGGTCAGGAAGCCGAAGAGTCAGGTTTCCTCACGCAGATTTTCATCTCTTGGTTCCCTATGCTGTTACTCATCGGGGTGTGGATCTTCTTCATGCGCCAGATGCAGGGCGGTGGCGGTAAAGGCGCCATGTCTTTCGGTAAGAGTAAAGCCAAGCTGATGAGTGAAGATCAGATCAAGACCACCTTCGGTGACGTTGCCGGTTGCGACGAGGCCAAGGAAGATGTCAAAGAGCTGGTCGATTACCTCAAAGAGCCGACTAAGTTCCAAAAACTGGGTGGTCGTATTCCGACAGGCGTACTGCTTGTTGGCCCTCCAGGTACAGGTAAAACCCTGCTTGCTAAGGCGATAGCCGGTGAAGCTAAGGTACCTTTCTTCACGATTTCAGGTTCTGACTTCGTCGAGATGTTTGTCGGTGTTGGTGCCTCCCGTGTGCGTGACATGTTTGAGCAGGCGAAGAAGTCAGCCCCTTGTATCATCTTTATCGATGAGATCGACGCCGTTGGTCGCCAGCGTGGTGCCGGTGTCGGTGGCGGTCACGACGAGCGTGAACAGACCCTTAACCAGATGCTGGTTGAGATGGATGGTTTCGAGGGTAACGAAGGTATTATCGTTATCGCCGCGACCAACCGTCCTGACGTACTGGATGCCGCCTTGCTGCGTCCGGGTCGTTTCGACCGTCAAGTGGTAGTAGGCCTGCCAGACGTGCGTGGTCGTGAGCAGATCCTTAAGGTGCACATGCGCAAGGTACCTCTGGCCGATGACGTTAAGGCGAGCGTGATTGCTCGTGGTACGCCTGGCTTCTCGGGTGCCGACCTGGCTAACCTGGTGAACGAGGCGGCGTTGTTTGCTGCCCGTGGTAATCGCCGTGTGGTGGGCATGGAAGAGTTTGAGAGTGCCAAAGACAAGATCATGATGGGCGCCGAGCGTCGCACCATGGTGATGTCTGAAGAAGAGAAAGAGATGACCGCTTATCACGAAGCGGGTCACGCCATCGTCGGTTGTCTGGTGCCTGAGCACGACCCTGTGCATAAGGTCACCATCATTCCCCGTGGCCGTGCCTTAGGGGTAACCTTCTTCTTGCCTGAGGCAGATGCCATCAGTCAGAGCCGTCGTAAGCTGGAGAGTCAGATCTCTGTGGCCTATGGCGGACGTATCGCCGAGGAGCTGATCTACGGCAGCGAGCGCGTCTCTACCGGTGCCTCTCAGGATATTAAGTATGCGACTACCATTGCGCGTAACATGGTCACCCAATGGGGCTTCTCGGAAAAACTCGGCCCGGTATTGTATGCCGAAGATGAAGGCGAAGTATTCCTAGGTCGTAGCATGGCTAAGGCGCAGCATATGTCGGATGAGACGGCTGCCATTATCGATGTCGAAGTGAAACAGCTAATCGACAACAACTATGGCCGTGCCCATCAGTTCCTGACAGATAACATGGATATTCTTCATGCGATGAAAGATGCGCTGATGAAATACGAGACTATCGATGCGACTCAGATTGACGATCTGATGGCCCGTCGTGAGGTACGTGCGCCGGCCGATTGGAACATGGATGAAAATGGTTCTAATGGTAACGGTCAGGGCGGTCGTGGCGAGGCAGTGAAATCGCCTGAGCCGAGCGAGACCGAAGCCGAGCCTGCGAGTGAGCCAAAAGAAGGTGATGAATCACCTGTAGTTAAGTAATCATCTTTGCGATAGATTAAGTGCATTGTCTAAGAAAACCCCTTAACGGGGTTTTCTTGTTTACGTCTTTAGCGTGTGATCGAGGAGCCTCTCTTGCAGCAAGGGTTTCAACTTGTCTGTGGCGATAAACGCCTGGACCTTTCTCAGCCCAGAGTGATGGGCATTCTTAACGTGACACCGGACTCCTTCTCCGATGGGGGGCGTTTCGCAAATATTGAGCCTGCCTGTCGCCATGCCGATAGTTTGGTTAGCGAAGGCGCCAGCATTATCGATATCGGTGGCGAGTCGACTCGCCCCGGCGCAGCCGAGGTCAGTGTGCAGCATGAGCTGGACAGGGTGATTCCCCTGGTGGAATATGTCAGTAAGCATCACGATGTGTGGATCTCGGTCGACACCAGCAAGCCTGAGGTGATGAGTGAGGCGGTTGCCGCCGGCGCGCATCTGATCAACGACGTGCGAGCGCTTCAGGAGCCTGGCGCGTTAGCCGTCGCTGCTAAACTGAATGTGCCCGTCTGCCTGATGCATATGCAGGGACAGCCGAGAACCATGCAGGATGCGCCCGAGTATCAAGATATCATATCGGACATCAGCGACTTCTTTGAGAAGCGCATCCAGGCTTGTCTGGCGGCGGGCATCGACAGAGACAACTTGCTGCTTGACCCGGGTTACGGCTTTGGAAAGACACTGTCACACAACTATGAATTATTAAATCGTCAGGCCGAACTCAACGCATTCGGCTTGCCGCTGCTTATCGGGTTGTCGCGTAAGAGTATGATAGGTAACCTGCTTAACGTACCGACCAGCGATCGCCTCGCGGGCAGCCTGAGCGCGGCGCTATTGAGTATTCAGCAGGGCGCACATATTATTCGTGTCCATGACGTAAAACCGACCATGGATATGATCAAGGTCATGCAGGCTTGCGCCAACTATCAGGCATTATAGGCCTAATGCGCCACTTGTTGGCGATTGCAAACGGATCAAATAGGAAAGACCCCTGGATGGGGCAGAGGTAATCACAAGTGAGAAAATTCTTCGGAACCGATGGTATTAGAGGCAAGGTGGGCGCGGGTAAGATGACCCCGGAATTGGCGCTCAAACTAGGCTGGGCGGCTGGGCGAGTATTGTCCCGCGCCGGCACCAAGAAGGTGATCATAGGCAAGGACACGCGGATTTCAGGTTATCTGTTCGAATCGGCGATGGAAGCTGGTCTGTCGGCGGCAGGTTTAAATGTGATGCTGATGGGACCAATGCCGACACCGGCGGTGGCCTACCTGACCCGTACCTTCAGGGCGGAGGCCGGTGTGGTGATTAGCGCCTCTCATAACCCATACTATGATAACGGCATCAAGTTCTTCTCGACCGACGGAAGCAAGCTCGATGACGAGGTTGAACTTGAGATCGAGCGTGAGCTGGAAAAGCCGCTGGTGTGCGTCGAGTCTCATCTGCTGGGTAAGGTATCGCGCATCGACGATGCAGCTGGTCGTTATATTGAATACTGTAAGGGCAATTTCCCCGCCGAACACACCCTCAACGGGCTCAAGATAGTGGTGGACTGTGCCCATGGGGCAACCTATCACATCGCGCCGAGCGTGTTTCGCGAGCTAGGCGCCGAGGTGATCACTATCGGCGACAAGCCTGATGGCATCAATATCAACCATGAGGTAGGCGCTACCTCAATGGGTAAGATCCGCGAGACCGTCATTGCCGAGCAGGCAGATCTGGGTATCGCGCTGGATGGCGACGGTGATCGCATCATGATGGTGAATCGTCACGGTAAGGTGATCGACGGTGATGAGATCCTCTATATCCTGGCCTGTGACGCGCAAGATCGCGGCGTATTAAAGGGTGGTGTCGTTGGTACCCTGATGTCGAACTTAGGCCTAGACCTGGCACTTAAGGCTCGTGATATCCCGTTCGCTCGCTCGAAAGTGGGTGACCGCTATGTGATGGAGCTGCTGAAAGAGAAAGATTGGCGCATCGGCGGCGAGAACTCGGGCCATATCCTGAATTTGGATCACGGCACCACGGGCGACGGTATCGTAGCCGGTATTCTGGTGCTGGCGGCCATGTGTCGTAAGCAGGCGACCCTGGAGGAGCTGACCGAAAGCATTAAGATGTTGCCACAGGTGCTGGTTAACGTGCGATTCGAAGGCAGCCATAATCCGTTAGAGGCCGACAGCGTGTTAAGCGCCCAGGCGGAAGTGGAAGCCAAGCTTGGCGAACGTGGCCGCGTGTTGCTGCGTAAATCGGGTACCGAGCCGCTGATCCGTGTCATGGTAGAGGGCGATGTGGCCAGCGATGTAAAAGCGCATGCTAACTATATTGCCGAGGCCATCAAGGCGCTGGTTTAAGGCCGCTGAACAGGATTTAGCCTTGCTAGGTTAAATCCTGTGCTATTTATCCCGCGCGAGGATAAAAAGTAATCGCTTCGACACTTTATCGCAAAAATTCGAGATTTAGGTATTGTAACTTAACAAGTGGTTCGCTATTATTCAGCCCGCTTTCAGAAGGAGACAGTGATGGCACTAAGACGCCCAATGGTCGCTGGTAACTGGAAAATGAACGGTACTGCGCAGTTAGCGCAAGAGTTGTTTACCAAGTTTGCTACCAAGCTTCAAAATGATTCTGCGGAAGTGGTCTTGTGTCCACCGAGTATTTTTCTTGAAAGTGTTCGTCAGCAGCTCGATGCTAACAAAGAAGCCCTGAATGGCTGCTTGGTTAGAATGGGGGCCCAAAACCTGAGTCAACACGACTTCGGTGCCTACACCGGCGAAGTATCTGGGCAGATGCTGAAAGATTCTGGATGTCGCTATGTGATTATCGGTCACTCCGAACGCCGTAGAATGTATGGCGAGACAAGCGACATCGTGGCGGAAAAATTTGCCGCCGCACAGAAGCATGGTTTGACCCCTATCTTATGTGTAGGTGAGTCGGGTCCCGCTCGTGAAGCAAGACGCACCTTTGAGGTGATTGCCGAAGAGCTGGATGTGGTCATCGAGAAGAATGGCACCATGGCTTTTGATAATGCGATTATCGCCTATGAGCCACTTTGGGCAGTAGGGACAGGTAAGAGCGCTACGCCAGAGCAGGCGCAGGAAGTACACGCGTTTATTCGCAAGCGTCTCTCTGAAGTGTCTCCGTATATCGGAGAGAATATCAGGATTTTGTACGGTGGTAGCGTAACGCCGAGTAATGCAGCAGATCTATTTGCTCAGCCTGATGTAGATGGTGGACTGATAGGCGGTGCTAGCTTAAACTCTACCGAGTTTTTAAGTTTATGTTCGATAGCGATGAGCGCATAATATGTACGAAGTTCTAATGGTTATTTACTTGTTGGTTGCATTGGGTCTGATTGGCTTGATCCTTATCCAGCAAGGTAAGGGAGCTGACATGGGGGCCTCTTTTGGCGCCGGTGCATCAGCAACTCTGTTCGGTTCTTCTGGTTCGGGTAACTTTCTGACTCGTTCCACTGCGATACTGGCGATTGCCTTCTTTGCCCTGAGTCTGACGATTGGCAACTTGAGCGCAAACCATGCCAAGAGCGAAGAATCTTGGAAAGATTTAGGTGCCGATGCCGCCGCAGTAACTGAACAAGTCACTGACGCTGCAAAAGACGCACAAAAGTCAGAAGATAAGATCCCTGACTAATCGCTCGAAAGAGCAAGGCGCAGTTTAAATTTGACCCTGGTTTGATTTAAACGGCGCGACTGGAAAAGATGAGTCTCCTCAATACTCATAAAAAGTCTTAGCTAGTCGAAGTAACGATCACATGCGGATGTGGTGGAATTGGTAGACACGCCATCTTGAGGGGGTGGTGAGCCTAGCTCGTGAGGGTTCAAGTCCCTCCATCCGCACCAAATTTAGATTGAGCCTAGCTTAATCTGAATCGATAAAGTGGCAGAGGTTTCTGCCTTTATCATTGCAAATATTGTTCTCAATCAATATAATTGCAGCAGTTGACGCGGGGTGGAGCAGTTTGGTAGCTCGTCGGGCTCATAACCCGAAGGTCGTCGGTTCAAATCCGGCCCCCGCAACCAGCTTCCCAGTGATGAAGCAAGGCTTCATTTCTGTTACAGGTTCTGAATGATATGACCTCGTGATTACGGGGTTTTTTGTTATCTGGACTTTTGAAATATCGTCATTTGATGATGTCGTACTGGGGCTTTATGCCCTTTTTTGTTTTTCGGGGGGTAACCTTGGCAACTCTAGAAAGTAAGCTGGAACAGATGCTTATCGCACCAGTTGAAGCATTGGGCCATAGTCTGTGGGGATTGGAATATGTACAGGCAGGCAAGCATTCAGTGCTGCGTGTATATATAGATAATGAAAACGGCATTTTTATCGATGATTGTGCCGATGTCAGTCGCCAGATCAGTGCCGTGCTCGATGTCGAGGACCCGATTTCGACCGAATATACGCTAGAAGTTTCCTCACCGGGTGTCGATAGACCATTATTTACTGCAGAGCAGTATGCACGATACCTAGGTGAAACCGTAAAGGTACAACTGACTATGCCTGTCGCTGGTAGTCGTAATTTAAAAGGGACCGTCGCGGGCGTTGAGGGGCAGATGCTGACCCTTACCGTAGATGGCAACGAACTGATTATTGCCTTGGATAACATCCGCAAGGGCAACTTAATCGCTAAGTTTTGATGGATTCGAGCTGAACGAGGCAAGAGAATGAACAAAGAGATTCTGCTAGTCGCTGAGGCGGTTTCAAATGAGAAGGCCGTGCCACGCGAAAAGATTTTTGAAGCGTTGGAAATAGCGTTAGCGACGGCTACCAAGAAAAAATATGAAGGCGATATCGAAGTTCGTGTCGCTATCGACCGTAAGACAGGCGAATACGAAACCTTCCGTCGTTGGATGGTGGTTGAGGATGACGGTCAGGCGCTGGAAAATCCTTTCCGCGAGATCACCCTGGAAGCGGCCCGTTACGAAAACCCAGAGATTCAAGTGGGCGAGTATATCGAAGATGAGATCGAGTCTGTCGTCTTCGACCGTATCACTACTCAGACAGCTAAGCAGGTAATCGTACAAAAAGTACGTGAAGCCGAGCGCGCTCAGATTGTCGACCAGTTCCTGGAGAAAGAAGGCGAGCTGATCACGGGTGTGGTGAAGAAGAGTAACCGCGAGAGCGTAGTTGTCGACTTGGGTAACAATGCCGACGCCGTGCTGTTCAAAGAAGATCTTATCTCACGTGAAAGCTTCCGTCCTGGTGACCGTGTTCGTGCGCTGCTCTACGCCGTGCGTCCAGAGGCCCGCGGTGCACAGCTGTTCCTGACCCGTACTAAGCCAGACATGCTGATCGAGCTGTTCCGTGTGGAAGTACCGGAGATTGCCGACGAGATGATTGAGATCATGGGCGCGGCACGTGACCCAGGTTCTCGCGCTAAGATTGCGGTCAAGTCAAATGACCGTCGCATCGATCCTATCGGTGCTTGTGTGGGCATGCGCGGCGCGCGTGTTCAGGCCGTGTCTAATGAGTTAGGCGGTGAGCGTGTTGATATCGTGCTTTGGGATGATAACCCGGCGCAATTTGTGATCAACGCCATGGCGCCGGCCGATGTGGCTTCTATCATAGTCGACGAAGATAACCATTCTATGGATATCGCCGTTGAAGCCGACTCATTGGCACAAGCTATTGGCCGTAACGGTCAAAACGTACGTTTGGCGACTCAGTTATCGGGCTGGGAACTAAACGTGATGACAGTGGAAGATATGCAGGCTAAGCATCAGGCGGAAAGTGCCAAGATCGTTAACCTGTTTGTGACGTCACTGGATGTCGATGAAGAGTTTGCTCAGGTTCTGGCAGATGAAGGTTTTACCTCACTTGAAGAAGTTGCCTATGTGCCTGAGTCAGAACTGCTAGAAATCGACGGCTTCGACGAGGAGATCGTTGAGGCACTCAGAGAACGCGCCAAGGCGGCGATCTCTACACGGGCTTTGGCATCCGAGGAAGCACTTGACGGTGCTGAGCCAAGCGAAGATTTACTTGCCCTAGAAGGTTTAGAGCGTCACTTGGCGTATGTGTTGGCAAGTAAAGGCGTGATTACGCTTGAAGATTTAGCCGAACAAGGCATTGATGATTTGATCGAGATTGAAGAATTAACAGAAGAAAAAGCTGGTGAGCTCATCATGGCGGCCCGCAACATCTGTTGGTTTGGCGAAGAAGCTTAAGTCGATCAACAGAGGGGAGTTTACAGATGGCAGATACCACAGTAGCAAAACTGGCCGAGGAAGTAGGGAAGAGTGCTGATCGATTAGTTGAGCAGTTTTCTGAGGCCGGCATTAAGAAGAGTAAAACCGACACTGTTTCAGAAGAAGAAAAGCAGAAGTTGCTTGAGTTTTTGAAGAAGCAACACGGCGGCGATGCCGCGCCAACCAAGATGACACTGCAACGCAAGTCTATCTCGACGCTGAGTGTGTCGGGAAGCGGCGGACAGTCGAAAGACATCAAGGTTGAAGTACGTAAGAAGCGTACTTTCGTTAAGCGTGACCCAGCGGCAGAAGCAGAGGCGGAAGCTAAGGCCAAGGCAGAAGCCGAAGCTAAAGCAGCGGCAGAAGCAGAAGCCAAGGCTAAGGCTAAGGCCGAAGCAGAAGCTAAGGCAAAGGCCGAGGCAGAAGCCAAGGCGAAGGCGAAAGCCGATGCAGAAGCTAAGGCCAAGAAGGCTGCTGAGAGCAAGCCTGCTGTTGAGGAGACAGCCGAAGAAAAAGCGGCTCGTGCCGAAGAGGCCCGTCTGTTGGCGGCTAAAGAGGCTGCTGCTAAGGCTAAGGCCGACGAAGAAGCTAAAGCTGCGGCCGAAGAAGCTCGTCGTCTTGCCGAAGAGAACGAGAAGCGTTGGGCGGAAGAAGAGCGTCTGCGTAAAGAATCTGAAAACAGTGCCGATCACCATGTGACCACATCGAGTGAAGCGCGCGCCGCAGAAGATACGGCCGACAGAGATGCCGAGCGTCGTGGTCGTCGTGCGCGTAAGCCTGCCGGTGGCAAGAAAGAAGCTGCGAATAAGAAGCGTGGCGGAAGAGATGCCCGCGGCGGTCGTAACAACCGTAATCAGCGCAACGCGCCTGAGGCGATGGACCATGGCTTCAACAAGCCTGCTGCGGCCGTTACCCGTGACGTGACCATTGGCGAAACCGTAACGGTTGCCGAGCTGGCACAGAAGATGGCGGTTAAGGCGACCGAGATCATCAAGCAGATGATGAAGATGGGCTCTATGGTTACCATCAACCAGGTACTCGATCAGGAAACTGCTCAGCTGGTTGCCGAGGAGATGGGCCACAAGGTGGTACTGACTCGCGAAAACGAGCTAGAGCATCAAGTCCTTGCTGACCGTGACGGTAACGTTAAGGTTGAGCCACGTGCGCCGGTTGTGACCATCATGGGTCACGTTGACCATGGTAAGACATCGCTACTTGACTATATTCGTCGCGCTAAAGTGGCTTCTGGCGAAGCGGGTGGTATTACCCAGCATATCGGTGCATACCATGTCGAAACCGGCAATGGCATGATTACCTTCTTAGATACCCCTGGTCACGCCGCGTTTACCGCTATGCGTGCTCGTGGTGCTAAGGCGACCGATATCGTTGTGCTAGTGGTTGCGGCCGATGACGGCGTGATGCCACAGACCATCGAGGCTATCCAGCACGCGAAGGCGGGCGGTGTACCGCTTATCGTTGCGGTGAACAAGATAGATAAGCCTGAGGCCGATCCTGATCGCGTTAAGTCTGAGCTTTCTCAGCACGGCGTGATGTCAGAAGATTGGGGCGGCAGCAACATGTTCGTCCATGTATCGGCTAAGTCTGGTGAAGGTATCGACGAGTTGCTGGAAGGCATCTTGCTTGAGGCAGAGGTACTGGAACTTAAGGCGGTACGCGAAGGTATGGCGGCCGGTGTCGTGGTCGAGTCTAAGCTAGATAAGGGCCGTGGTCCTGTTGCGACCGTTCTGGTACAAGAAGGTACCCTGAAGCAGGGTGATATCGTTCTGTGTGGTCTAGAGTACGGTAAAGTTCGTGCGATGAAAGATGAGAATGGTAAGTCGATCACCGAAGCCGGTCCATCGATTCCAGTTGAGATCTTAGGTCTTTCTGGCGTGCCATCTGCCGGTGACGAAGCGACCGTTGTTCGTGACGAGCGTAAGGCGCGCGAAGTGGCACTCTACCGTCAAGGTAAGTTCCGTGACGTTAAGCTGGCACGTCAGCAGAAGTCTAAGCTTGAGAACATGTTCGCTAACATGACCGAAGGCGAAGTCCAAGAGCTGAACATCGTACTGAAGGCAGACGTACAAGGCTCGCTGGAAGCGATCTCTGACTCGCTCAACAAGCTGTCTACCGACGAAGTTAAGGTGAACATCATCGCTAGCGGTGTAGGTGGATTAACCGAGACCGATGCGACCCTGGCGGCTGCGTCAAACGCTATCATGGTTGGTTTCAACGTTCGTGCCGATGCTCAGGCCCGTAAGACGATTGAAAGCGAAAGCGTTGACCTGCGCTACTACAGCGTTATCTATCATCTGATCGATGAAGTTAAGGCTGCTATGGGCGGCATGTTGGCACCAGAATTCAAGCAAGAGATCATCGGTCTTGCCGAGGTGCGTGACGTGTTCAAGTCACCTAAGATTGGTGCTATCGCTGGTTGTATGGTTACCGAGGGCACCATCAAGCGTAGCGCGCCTATCCGCGTACTGCGTGACAACGTGGTGATCTTCGAAGGTGAGCTGGAATCTCTGCGCCGCTTTAAGGATGACGTTAACGAAGTCCGTAACGGTATGGAGTGTGGTATCGGCGTGAAGAACTATAATGACGTTAAAGTTGGCGATCAGATTGAGGTCTTCGAAACGGTCGAAATCGCTCGAACCTTATAATACCAATCACAGTAAGTTAGTGATTAGGAGTAGCGTAAGAAAAACGTTTGAGAACAAGGCAGGATTTTTCGATAAGTAGTTAGTCTACAATCAAAAATGCTAATGCAGTTATCGAACGTTTTAACAAGCTAGGATGATCAGCTATTTACTACGATTGGTATCAGTATCCAAGGGGCGGCGTAAGCCGCCCTTTTTGTTCAGGCATGACCCAAGGCAAGGCTTACCGACATAGCGTTGGTTGCAGCTTTACCAAAACGGTCACCTGTTTTTGAGATGGCAAAATATTATGGCAAGAGAATTTAGTCGTACTCGTCGCATCGCCCAGCAGCTACAGCAAGAGCTGGCTCAGGTGTTGCAACGTGACATCAAAGATCCGCGTATCGGTATGGTGACGGTTAACGACGTCGATGTATCTCGCGATCTTAACTACGCCAAGGTCTATGTCACCTTCTTCGAGGAAGACAAGGCGGTGGTAGAAGAGAAGCTGGCGGCACTAGAGGCGGCAGCGGGTTATGTACGCTCACTGGTAGCGGGTCGCATGAAGCTTAGGGTTATGCCTGAGATTCGCTTTATCTACGACGCCTCACTGATCGAAGGTATGCGTATGTCTAACCTGGTGAGTCAAGTGATCACCAAGGATAAGGCCAAGGCGCGCGAACACGGTCGTGAAGACGAAGAGCAGGACAGCACCGAGCAGGATGATAACTAATGGCGCGTAAACCTAGAGGTCGCTTGGTCGACGGCATAGTGCTGCTGGACAAAGACACGGGAATGAGCTCCAATTTCGCCTTGCAGAGAGTCAAGCGTATCTATAACGCCGCCAAGGCGGGCCATACCGGCGCGCTGGACCCCTTAGCGACCGGCATGCTGCCGATCTGCCTGGGGGAGGCTACCAAGTTTTCTCAGCATCTGCTCGATGCCGACAAGCGTTACCTGGTGACCGCCAAGCTAGGTGTGCGCACCGATACCAGTGATTCAGACGGTGAAGTGGTGCAGACGCGCCCGATTAACTTTACCGAGCAGCAGCTCGAAGAGGCACTGGAACATTTTCGTGGCGAGACCATGCAGGTGCCCTCTATGTACTCGGCGCTCAAGTATCAGGGCCAGCCCCTATACAAGTACGCCAGAGAAGGCAAAGAGGTGCCTCGTGAGGCGCGCCCTATCAATGTCTTCGAGCTCAATTTTATCAAGCTCGAGGGTGATGAGCTGACCCTGGACATTCACTGCTCTAAGGGCACCTATATTCGCACCATCACCGACGATCTCGGTGAGATGCTGGGATGTGGCGCCCACGTCATCATGCTGCGCCGCACAGGCGTCGCCGGTTATCCTTACGATAAGATGGTGACCCTGGAACAGCTCGAGGCATTACTCGCCCAGGCACAGGCCGAGGAGCGCCCTCCCAAGGAGCTGCTGGATCCTTTGTTGTTGCCTATGGACACAGCGGTAGGCGGCCTCAAGGAGATCAATGTTTCCGATGAGCTGGCCCACTATCTGATGAACGGTAATCCGGTTCAGGTGGCGAATCTGCCGGTCGATGAGCTGGTACGCATTACGCTCGGTGAGGCGAAACAATTTGTCGGCATCGGCCAGATGAACGACGATGGGTTGTTGGCGCCTAAGCGCCTGGTGGTATTGCACGACGAGCAGGCCTGAGGCTTGCTTAATGGCGCTAAAATCGGTACTATAGCGCGCTCTCTTTGGCTGAGTTAGTGATCGGCTGAAGTTTCTATCTATTTTTGGAGAAAAAAATGTCACTAAGTAAAGAAGTAAAAGCACAAATCCTGGCTGATTTCGGCCGTGGTGAAAATGATTCAGGTTCTACTGAAGTTCAGGTTGCCCTGCTAACTGCACAGATCAACCACCTACAAGGTCACTTCAAAGAGCACATCCATGATCATCACTCACGTCGTGGTTTGCTTCGCATGGTTAACTCTCGTCGTAAGCTTCTAGCTTACCTGAAGCGCACTGAAAACGAGCGCTATCAAGAGCTTATCAAGAAGTTAGGTCTACGTCGCTAATCTATCGATTAGTACTGTAGTGAAAAAAGGAGGCTTAGCCTCCTTTTTTTATGCCTGATTTTCGGTGATGGCTTTAGTTAATCGCACTGGCTAATCGCTTTGGTGACATTAAAGCGGCGATTAAATCTGGCTGATGCTGGCGTTGTTGGGGGCGATATAGCGTTCCTCAAACTCGCTAATATCCAGCGGCTGACTGTAATAGAAGCCCTGACCTATCTGGCAGTCCATCTGCTTGAGCCAGTTCAGCTGCTGCTCATTCTCAATGCCTTCAGCCACGATATGCAGGTTTAACTGTTTGCCGAGCATCAAGATGGTCGAGGCGATGGCGCTCTCATTGGGGAGGTCCGTCACGAAGCAACGGTCGATCTTCATGGTGGTGATCGGCAGGTGACGCAGGTAAGAGAGCGAGGAGTAGCCGGTGCCGAAGTCATCGACCGCGATACCAAATCCGGCGCCCTTGAGCTGTTCCAGTTTATGGATGGCGAGCTCGATATCATTCATCAGCGAGGTCTCGGTGATCTCTATCTCAAGCAGGTTGGGATCTATCTGGTAGCGCAGTGCCAGTTGCTTGATATCCGGCACCAGGCTGGCATCGGCAAACTGCTGTGAGGCGACGTTGACCGCGATGGGGATGGCGTAGTTATAGCGTTTACGCCAATGCTTCAGGGTGCGGCAGGCCTCTTCAATAACCCAGCGCCCGAGCGGGATGATGATGCCTGTCTCCTCGGCCACGGGGATGAAAGACATAGGGCTGATGAGCCGACCATCTTTCTTCCAGCGTATCAGCGCCTCACAGGCGATCACCTTACCCGTCTTAATATTAAACTTGGGCTGAAAGTGCAGCAGAAATTCGTTGTTCTTCAATGCGTCATGCAGGGAGGCCTCGGTTCTGAGGCGCACGGCGGCACGCTCAGTCATCTGCTGCTTGAAGAAGGCCCATTGATTGGAGCCTGCCGCCTTGGCGCTGTACATGGCGATGTCTGCATGGCGGATCAGATCTTCGGCGCTCAGGCCATCATCGGGATAGATGGAGATCCCCACGGACGCCGCCGGGTGTATGGTGTGTTCGTTAAGCTGCAGCGGCACGTTGAGTTGCATCAGTAGCTTGTCGACAAAATCCGCCGCTTGATCCGGCGTTCTGGCATCTTCGGCCAAGATGACAAATTCATCGCCGCCCAGGCGGGCCACTGTGCCGCGATCGCCGACGACACGCTCCAGCACCCTTGCGATACGGGCGAGGAATTGATCCCCTAGCGCATGCCCCAGGGAGTCGTTGACGTTCTTGAAACGGTCGAGATCGATAAACAGCATGGTAAATTGATGCTTATGCACCCTGGCGCGCTGAATCGATACGGCGATGGTTTCCAATAGCAGGGTGCGGTTGGGCAGGCCGGTGAGGGGATCGCGGGTGGCCATGCGGCGCAGTTTGCTCTGGGTCTGGCCAAATTGAATTAAGATTTGATTAAATTTCGATGTCACCAGGCCCAATTCGTCGTCCTGATGGGCAGGAGACATGGGCAGCAGATTCTCGTCCGGTAGCTCTGGGTCTATCTTATCTATCGCCTCGCTGATCTGGGCGATAGGTTTGGTCAGGAAGCGGTGGAAGATGATGGACAGCGCCATGGTGACCAAGAGTGCCCGGGCCAGGGTGGCCAGGAAGCTGAAACGTAACTGGGAAAACAGGGAGTCGGTCAGCTCCTGGGTGTTATAGAAGATGGTCAGGGTGCCGATGATCTGTTGTTTCTCCGTACCTTCGAAGAAGGAGGGACGGTAGAGGGTGCGGCTGATTTGTTTCAGGTCGCCAAACAGTTTTTCACTGAGCTTACGCACCAGTGGGTTGTCGGTGAAGGGGTTGTTCATGGAGACAAACATGCTGCCGTCATCGAGTTCGATCACCGCCTCGCCCACATGTTCGACCTTAAGCACCCCTTCGAGGGTCTGAGTGGCCAGGTTGTCGTCTAAGGCCCAGACGGCATTGGCGGCGGGCTGCTCGATAGAGTTGAGGAGCTCTTCCTGGGCGACCATGAGCTGTTGGCGGGCCGAGACCCCGACCAGGGCAACCTCGACAATAAAGATGGCAACGGCAAAAAATAACGCTGAAAAAACGACCAGAGTCGTTTGTTTCCATGTTAAGGATTTAAACCGAGCGCTCATTTGCCACCCCTTGTTACCAGTGACCAATCACATTCTAAATTTCAGAAAAAGCAGCGATAGACAGAAATTTATCTTTATCTAACCACTTTAGAGAAAAGATTCAGCTTTGTCATCTACATGTGCTCTTTATCTATTGATTAGACTTGCAGTATACTTAGCCGCGAAATTAAGGTTATTAAATTAAGGAAAGGTTCACGTGAATCCAATCGTAAAGAGTTTTGAATATGGTCAGCACACAGTCACGCTAGAGACTGGGGTTATTGCACGTCAAGCAGACGCAGCTGTTTTGGCAAGTATGGGCGATACAACGGTATTGGTTACTGTTGTAGGCAAGAAAGCTGAAGAGCCAGGTCGTGACTTTTTCCCGTTAACCGTTAATTACCAGGAAAAAACTTACGCTGCGGGTAAAATCCCTGGTGGATTCTTCAAGCGCGAAGGCCGTCCATCTGAAGGCGAGACCCTCACTGCGCGTCTGATTGACCGTCCTATTCGTCCTCTATTCCCTAATGGTTTTAAGAACGAAGTTCAGGTGATCATCACTGTGGTTTCTGTTGACCCAGAAATCAGCCCTGAAGTGATCTCTATGATAGGTACTTCTGCGGCACTGTCTATTTCAGGCATCCCATTCAACGGTCCACTGGGTTCTGCTCGCGTGGGTTATGTCGATGGCGAATATATCCTCAACCCAACGGTTTCTCAGCTTGCAGACAGCCAGCTAGAACTTTCTGTGGCCGGTACTGAAAATGCAGTACTTATGGTTGAGTCTGAAGCCGATGCACTGCCAGAAGAAGTGATGCTTGGTGCCGTGGTTTACGGTCATGAGCAGCAACAAGTCGTTATCCAGGCGATTAAAGAGCTTAAAGCAGAAGTTAACAAGCCTGAATGGGACTGGACCGCACCAGTACAAAATGAAGAGCTGGTTGCCAAGATCAAAGAATTGGCTGAAGCGGGTCTAACCGAAGCTTACCAAATTCAAGTTAAGCAAGATCGTTACGCTCAAGTGGGTGTAGTGAAGACTGCAGCCATCGAAGCATTGCTGGCAGAAAACCCAGATGCAGATGTACGTGAAATCGAAGGCCTACTAGGTAGTCTGGAGAAGAAGGTGGTTCGTAGCCGCATCATCGCAGGCAACCCACGTATCGACGGTCGTGAACCAGATATGATCCGTGCCCTGAACGTCATGGCGGGTGTACTGCCACGTACTCACGGTAGTGCACTGTTCACCCGTGGTGAGACTCAGGCGCTGGTTACCTGTACCCTAGGTACCGAGCGTGACGCACAGAAGATCGACAGCATCATGGGCGAGCAGACCAGCCGCTTTATGCTGCACTACAACTTCCCTCCATACTCTGTGGGTGAAACCGGTATGGTTGGTTCGCCTAAGCGTCGTGAAATTGGTCACGGTAAGCTGGCATGGCGTGGTATCAACGCGGTAATGCCATCTGCAGAAGAGTTCCCATACAGCATCCGTGTGGTATCTGAGATCACCGAATCTAACGGTTCAAGCTCTATGGCGTCAGTTTGTGGTACTTCACTGGCACTGATGGACGCAGGTGTACCGATCAAGACGTCGGTTGCTGGTATCGCCATGGGTCTAGTGAAAGAAGGCGACGACTTCGTCGTACTGTCTGACATTCTGGGTGACGAAGACCACCTGGGTGACATGGACTTCAAAGTGGCCGGTACCCGTGACGGTGTGACTGCGCTGCAGATGGATATCAAGATCGAAGGTATCACCAAAGAGATCATGCAGATCGCACTGCAACAAGCCTATGGTGCTCGTGTACATATCTTGAACGTCATGGACCAGGCTATTTCTGGCCACCGTGCTGATATTTCTGATCACGCTCCACGTATCACTACTCTGAAGATCAACCCAGAGAAGATCCGTGACGTGATCGGTAAAGGTGGCGCGACTATCCGTGCATTGACCGAAGAGACTGGCACCACCATCGAGCTGGAAGATGACGGTACCGTGAAGATTGCTTCTGCCAACGGCGAAGCGACCAAGGAAGCTATCCGTCGTATCCAGGAGATCACTGCCGAGGTTGAAGTGGGTAGTGTCTACAACGGTAAGGTTGTTCGTATCGTCGATTTCGGCGCCTTCGTGACTATCCTACCGGGTAAAGACGGTCTGGTGCATATCTCGCAAATTGCCGAGGAGCGTGTAGCCAACGTCTCTGATTACCTAGAAGTGGGTCAGGAAGTGAAGGTTAAGGTGATGGAAGTCGATCGCCAAGGCCGCGTACGTCTGTCGATGAAAGAAGCTCAGCCAAAAGAAGAAGCGGCAAGCGAATAATCGATAGCGAAAACGAGTGAAATTTGAAAGGAGACCATTAGGTCTCCTTTTTTATTGGTTTTTTCTCATAGAAGATAGCCGTCACAATTTGGTATTGCTATGATTGAGGCTATTGCAGCGCTGAAAAGGTTAAATGGATGACTCATAAATTACGCTCGGTCTCTTTGGCTGTGATGACCGGCCTAAGTTTGTTACTGACAGGATGTGTATCGACTCAATCGGCGGCGACGGCAGAGCAGGGTAAGCTGATGGTGGCTCCCGTGATGCCTGACTATAAGCTCGAGGTTACCTTAGCCAGATTAAACGATATCCTGGCCTCGGCTGAACTGACCCCAGAGCAGCGTGCGCGTTTTCATTATGACCGTGGGGTGATCTACGACAGTGTCGGTCTACGCATCCTGAGTCGCATCGATTTTCACCAGTCGTTGAAATTGCAGCCTAATCTGGCCGATGCCTATAACTTTATCGGCATCTATTACACCCAGGAAGGGGAATATGAGAGTGCCTATGAGGCTTTCGATGCCGTGCTCGAGCTCTCCCCCGATTATGACTATGCCTATCTCAATCGCGGCATCGCCCTCTATTATGGTCAGCGAGACGAGCTGGCCGTGGCCGACATGCAATCTTTCTATCGGGCCAACGAGCAGGACGGTTACCGCGCCCTCTGGCTCTATATCACAGAGTCGAAACTGGGCGCCGAGCAGGCTAAGCAGCATTTAGCCGAGAATAGAGCTAAGCTGGACGACTCGCAATGGTCTACCACATTAGTGGATTTTTATCTTGGCAAGGTGAGTCGTGAGCAGGTCTTTGAGGTGGCTAAGCAGGGGCTGAGTCACCCCAATGAGTATGCCGAGCGCCTGTGCGAGGCCTATTTCTATATCGCTAAGATAGCCGAGAGGCAGGGCAACTATAGCGATGCCGCCAATTACTTCCGCCTGGCCTTGGCGACCAACATCTATGATTTCGTCGAACATAGGTATGCCAGGGTCGAGCTAGCCAAGATAGATGAACTCATCGCTCAGCCTTAATGCCGAACGTAAGTTATATTATCGTTTGTTGAGGCTCGCCCCATTGGCGGGCCTTTTCGTTTTTATCTGTCGGCGCCACACAAGCGCCCAGTTCCGGGTCGCCAAACTAGCCATAGGATAAGCTTGGCGCTATAATTGCCCGCTTTTAACACTCCATCAAATTCGCAGGTAATCATGTCAGGCTATACAGTTGAAGTCGACAAGCGTCGTACTTTCGCCATCATCTCGCACCCGGATGCGGGTAAAACCACTATCACCGAGAAGGTCTTGTTGTTCGGACAGGCGCTGCAGAAGGCGGGCACGGTAAAGGGCAAGAAGTCGGGACAACATGCCAAGTCTGACTGGATGGAGATGGAGAAGGATCGTGGTATCTCTATTACCACCTCTGTGATGCAGTTTCCCTACCGTGAGGCGCTGGTAAACCTGCTGGATACTCCGGGTCACGAAGACTTCTCGGAAGATACCTATCGTACGCTGACAGCGGTTGACTCCTGCCTCATGGTGATCGACTCGGCTAAGGGTGTTGAGCAGCGCACCATCAAGTTGATGGAAGTTACCCGTCTACGTGATACGCCGATCGTGACCTTCATGAACAAACTTGATCGTGACATTCGTGATCCTATCGAGCTGATGGACGAGGTAGAGAACGTACTTAATATCGCCTGTGCCCCAATTACCTGGCCTATCGGCGCCGGTAAAGAGTTCAAGGGTGTCTATCATCTGCTCCGCGATGAGGTGATCCTGTATCAAAACGGTATGGGTCACACCATCCAAGACTCGCGTATCATCAAGGGGCTGGATAATCCCGAGCTGGATGAGGCGATTGGCAGCTATGCACAGGATCTGCGTGACGAGATGGAGCTGGTGCTGGGCGCCTCCCATGAATTCGATCTAGACGCCTTCCTCAAGGGCGAGCTGACCCCTGTGTTCTTTGGTACCGCATTGGGTAACTTTGGTGTCGACCATATTCTCGATGGCATAGTCGAGTGGGCGCCGCGTCCCCAGGCCCGTGAATCGGATCTGCGTAATGTCGAGCCCGACGAGCCTAAGTTCAGCGGCTTCGTGTTTAAGATCCAGGCGAACATGGATCCTAAGCACAGGGACCGTGTCGCCTTCATGCGTATCTGCTCAGGTCGTTATGAGCAAGGCATGAAGATGCACCATGTGCGTATCGGTAAAGATGTGAACGTCAGTGACGCCCTAACTTTTATGGCCGGCGATCGTAACCGTGCCGAGGCGGCTTATCCTGGCGATATTATCGGCTTGCATAACCATGGCACCATACGTATCGGCGATACCTTTACTCAAGGTGAGAAGCTTCGCTTTACCGGTGTACCAAACTTCGCACCCGAGATGTTTCGCCGTATCAGGCTCAAGGACCCGCTGAAGCAGAAACAGCTGCTCAAAGGTCTGGTACAGCTGTCTGAAGAAGGTGCGGTGCAGGTGTTCCGTCCGCTGGACTCCAACGATCTCATCGTGGGCGCCGTGGGTGTGCTGCAGTTTGAAGTGGTTGTGCAGCGTCTTAAGAGCGAATACAAGGTCGAGGCTATCTACGAGGCGATCAGCGTGGCGACGGCGCGCTGGGTCTACTGCGAAGATGCCAAGAAGCTTGAAGAGTTTAAGCGCAAGTGCAGCAACAACCTGGCGCTTGATGGCGGCGACAACCTCACCTATGTGGCGCCGACCATGGTGAACCTCAATCTGTCGATAGAACGTTATCCCGACATAGAGTTCGCCAAGACTCGCGAGAACTAATCGATTGAAAAAGCAGCCTAGGCTGCTTTTTTTATGCACATTTTTTGAGCCCTTCAGTATAGTGAAACTAAGCGATTGAAGTAGGAGCCATTGAAGTGGGGCCAGAGAAGTGAAGAGCCATAGAATTGAGGAGCCAAGATGATAGTGAAATGGTGGCGCGCCTACATCGCCTGGTGTGATCGTATGGGCCTAACGCCGGAGAATCAGCGCTGCTGCGCGCCCAAATTAAGTGATCCTGAATTGAGAGGCTCTGAATTAAGTGAGCCTGAATTAAATGAGCATGAGTTGAATGAGCATGAGTTGAATGAGCCAGCATTAACCGCTCACCAGGCAGAAATACCTCAGCAAGCACCACAAGGTGCCAAGGCGAGAGTTGAAGATGCGCGCCGCTGATTCCCAGGATAGCAAGGCATTCGATAGCAGGCTTGCGGTTATAGACAGCCATGTGCATCTGGATTTTGACGAATTCGACGCAGAGCGTGAGCAGCTAGTCCTCAGGCTCAGGGCCGCGGGCCTTCGAGATGCGGTGATCCCAGGAGTCAGTGCCAGTCAATGGCCTAAGCTTCAGGCGATCGCGGCGCGCCATGGCTTTCATTATGGACTCGGGATACATCCCTGGTATTGCACTGAAGATTGGCAGCAAGATATTGAAAACTTGTCTAAACTTCTTGAGGAGCGAGGCGACGACCCCAAGCTGGTTGCCATCGGTGAGTGTGGGTTAGATGCCTTACATAAAGCTTCCTGGGAGGCTCAGCTTCCCTGTTTCGAGGCGCAATTGCAGTTGGCCCAGCAACACGAATTGCCGGTGATTCTGCATAGCGTCAAGGCCCACAACGAGGTGCTGGCGTTACTCAAACGCTACCCTTTGGCAAGAGGAGGTGTGATACATGGCTTTTATGGCTCGATGCAGTTGGCTCAGCGCTATGTGGATGCGGGGTGTTACCTAGGAATTGGTCATCTGTTGCTGGAGGAAAAGGCGAAAAAATTGCAAGAAACGCTTGTCAAGTTACCGTTAGAACATCTGGTGATCGAGACTGATTTGGCCCTGGTTTACCAGCTGAAAAAGTCGCAATTTGCCGATAAAACCGGCGGATCTGGCTTAATTTTGCATTTGCTAATTGAGAAAATCGCAAATTTGCAAAAAAAATCTAACGTTCTGGTATCAGAACAAGTGTTTCGAAATACGCTGCAACTCTTTGACCTCTAGTTTATTTTTGAAAAAACAGATGTAAATCGCACCAAGTTTTTTTTGTAACACCTTGAAATAAAACTTCAAAAACTTGATCAAAACGACGATTTTAACCATCCGGTCGGGTATAATCTGTCGGTGAAAAAGGTTGGTTAACAACATAATTAAAAAGTATTAACAATAGGGTGATGGTTAATGGATATTTTAATGAGTTTAGTAGGGGTGGTCGTCCTACTCGCGATAGGTTTTTTGCTTTCTAACAACAGAAAAGCTATCAACATGCGTACCGTATTTGGTGCACTTGCGATTCAGGCATTCTTTGCTGGTTTCGTATTGTACGTACCTATCGGTAAAGACATTCTAAAAAGTGTTTCAGATGGCGTATCTAGCGTTATCGGTTACGCACAAAACGGTATTGGCTTCTTGTTCGGCGATTTGGCTAACTTCAAAGTTGGTTTCATCTTCGCCATCAACGTACTGCCTGTAATCGTCTTCTTCTCATCGCTGATCGCGGTACTGTACTACCTAGGCATCATGCAGTGGATCATCCGTATCATCGGTGGTGGCCTGCAGAAAGCACTGGGTACTAGCCGTACTGAGTCTATGTCAGCTACTGCTAACATCTTCGTTGGTCAAACTGAAGCACCACTGGTTGTTCGTCCATTTATCGCGACTATGACTCAATCTGAGCTGTTCGCTATCATGGTGGGTGGTCTAGCCTCTATCGCTGGTTCAGTATTGGCTGGTTACGCGCAGATGGGTGTACCTATTGAGTACCTAGTTGCTGCATCATTCATGGCTGCACCAGGTGGTCTATTGATGGCTAAGCTAATGCATCCTGAAACAGAGAAAACTGTTAATGAAATGGATGAGCTGCCAGAAGATCCTGACAAGCCAGCTAACGTACTTGACGCTGCGGCTGCCGGTGCTTCATCTGGTATGCACCTAGCCCTAAACGTTGGTGCTATGCTACTAGCCTTCGTTGGTCTGATTGCGATGATCAACGGTATTATCGGTGGTGTAACTGGCCTGTTCGGCGCTGAAGGTATCACGCTTGAGCTGATCCTTGGTTACATCTTCATGCCTCTAGCATTCCTAATCGGTGTGCCTTGGAACGAAGCCCTTATCGCAGGTTCTTTCATCGGTCAGAAGATCGTTGTTAACGAATTCGTTGCTTACCTGAACTTCGCTCCATACCTGAAAGATGTTGCTGATGGTGGTCTGCTGGTTGAAGCGACTAACGCTGTAATGTCTGACAGAACTAAGGCAATCATTTCATTCGCTCTGTGTGGTTTCGCGAACTTGTCTTCTATCGCGATTCTACTGGGTGGTCTAGGTGCAATGGCTCCTACCCGTCGTCACGACCTAGCTAAGCTTGGTATCCGTGCGGTAGTAGCTGGTTCTCTAGCTAACCTAATGAGTGCAACGCTAGCGGGTCTGTTCCTAGCGTTATAAGTCTCAGGAAATTCCTTGGGGGGATGCCCCTGAACGACGACTCTGCCCAGCAGGGCAGAGTCAGCGTTAACTCAACCATTTTTCAACGTATTAGTAACAAGATGGCTATTTATCACTGCTGTTGATGGGTAGCTGTGTGTAAACAAACTTCAGCCTGTTAGGTGATTAGACGCCAATATCAGTGATAAATCAGAAGTTTGTTTTAGTGTTAGAATATTGTGTTCGCATTTTTACATTAATTATATTGTGATTTAATACAATTTGAGTAAAATGCGGCGCCAACAAAGAAAGAAACGCTGACTCGTAAAGAGCAGTAAAACCATAAAATAATGGGGTTGATGATGAAAAACGTTAAAACTTTAGCTTTAGCCGCTACTACCGTAGCAGCAATGTCTACCAGCGCTTTCGCAGCAGATCGTTCAGATCTATACGCTACCGACTACAAGTGGATGCAGTTCAACGCTATGTACTCTGTAGACGAGCTACCAAGTGCTGGTGAGAGCGGACACAACTACCTAGAGATGGAATTCGGTGGCCGTAAGGGTATCGTTGATCTATACGGTTATGTTGACGTGTTCAACCTGGGCAACGAAAGCTCTGGCGACAAAGCTTCTGGCTCTGGCTCTAGCAAAATGTTCATGAAGTTTAACCCACGCTTCTCTCTAGATGCGATCACTGGTAAAGACCTGTCTTTCGGCCCAGTTCAAGAAGTTTACTTCTCAACTCTGTTCAACTGGGGTGGCGGAGCTATCGGTGAAGACGTAAACGCGACTTTCTGGGGTATCGGTGCTGACGTAAACGTGCCTTGGTTAGGTAAGACTGGCATGAACCTATATGCTCACTACGACCTGAACGCTAAAGAGTGGAACGGTTACCAGTTCTCTGCTAACTGGTTCAAGCCTTTCTACTTCTTCGAGAACAAGAGCTTCCTATCTTTCCAAGGTTATGTTGATTGGCAGTTCGGTGGTGACGAAGATATGGGTAACGAGTTCGTTCCTATGTCTGACAACGGTGGTGCAGCCTTCTTCGGTCTGTACTGGCACTCTGACAAGTATGCACTTGGCTATGGTCTGAAAGGCTACAAAGACGTTTACCTGCTAAAAGATGGCGCTGGTATCGTTGGCCTAGAAACCACTGGTTGGGGTCACTACTTCACCGCTACTTACAAGTTCTAATTTAGAAATTGTAGGTTTGGGAGCCGCTATCCGGCGGCTCCTAATCTCTCGCTCAGGTTTGTCATCATTGTTTAACCTAAGTGAGTAATCTTTATCTAAGCATGAACTATATTGAATAGAGCTTGTTTACATAAAGGTTAGTAGTTTTACGCGCTAAAAAGGATTTTTCGCGGAAAGGCTGGAACACTACTCTACAAAGTATAATTACTTAGTTCCCCCTTCCCGGTCTTCAAGGATTCAAGTCGTGACCCTTGTGTCAGGATCGCCGCTGGTTATCACCAGGGCATTGAATACCTGAATTAGTAAACTTGTTGTGTCGTACCGATAAAACAATTTTACGGCAACGCCTGAAGGCCCGGCCATAAATATAATCAAAAGATGCCAACTCTAGGTGCTGTCATACGTCAATTTCTTATTTCTGAATTAATAATTTACGTTTCGGAGAGCTAATATGAGTGATTTAAAAAAAGCAGCACAGAAAGCCATTGAGTTGATGGATCTGACGACCCTGAACGATGACGATACCGATCAAAAAGTGATTGAGTTATGTCATAAGGCTAAGACTCCTGCAGGTAACACTGCTGCCATCTGTATCTATCCTCGTTTTATTCCTATCGCTCGTAAGACCCTGAATGAGATGGGTTGTGAAGAGATCAAAATCGCTACAGTCACTAACTTCCCCCATGGTAACGATGACATCGCGATCGCCGTGCTAGAGACGCGTGCCGCCGTTGCCTATGGCGCCGATGAGGTTGACGTAGTATTCCCATACCGTGCCCTGATGGCTGGTAACGAAACCGTAGGTTATGAGCTGGTTAAGGCCTGTAAAGAAGCCTGTGGTGACGATGTATTGCTGAAGGTGATCATCGAGTCTGGCGTACTGCAAGACCCTGCGCTTATCCGTAAGGCCTCTGAACTGTCTATCGACGCCGGCGCCGACTTTATCAAGACCTCTACCGGTAAAGTGGAAGTTAACGCTACCTTAGAAGCTGCCGAGATCATGATGACTGTCATCGCCGAGAAGAATCCTAAGGTTGGTTTTAAGCCAGCCGGCGGTGTGCGTGATGCAGCGGCCGCAGAAGAGTTCTTAGGCGTCGCCGAGCGTCTGCTTGGTAAGGGCTGGGCAACACCACGTACCTTCCGTTTCGGTGCGTCTAGCCTGCTAAACAACCTGTTACATACCCTGGGATTGGCCGAAGCGCCTAAGGGTCCTCAAGGTTACTAAGCGACGCGGTTAGCTTTATTAGTTAAGTGTGATCTAAATCTATTTGATAACGCCAAAACTTGTATATATTGTTCGTAATTAAATTACGGTTTTGGCGTTAAACAAGAGAATTTGTCACTCGAATACGAATTTTTGTGACAAATTTGGAGGCAGTACCATGTTTCTAGCACAAGAGATTATTCGTAAAAAACGTAATGGCGAAGTGTTGTCGACTCAAGAGATCCAGTTTTTCGTTCAAGGGATCACTAACAACACAGTTTCTGAAGGCCAAATCGCTGCATTGGGTATGGCGGTCTATTTCAAAGACATGAACATGGATGAACGTATTGCGCTGACGACAGCCATGCGTGACTCTGGTACCGTTCTTAACTGGAAAAACCTTGGCTTAGATGGCCCTATCATCGACAAGCACAGCACGGGCGGTGTGGGCGATGTGATCAGCCTGATGCTTGGCCCCATGGCTGCCGCCTGTGGCGGATATGTGCCCATGATCTCCGGCCGTGGCCTTGGCCATACCGGTGGCACCCTGGATAAGTTTGATGCGATTCCAGGCTACCAGACAGAGCCAGACAGCGAACTGTTCAGAAAAGTCGTTAAAGAAGCCGGTGTCGCCATCATAGGTCAAACTGGTGACCTGGTCCCCGCCGATAAGCGCTTCTATTCAATTCGCGATAATACCGCAACCGTCGAATCCATCTCTCTCATTACAGCTTCTATTCTTTCTAAGAAACTTGCCGCCGGTCTCGATGCATTAGCCATGGACGTTAAGGTGGGTAGCGGTGCCTTTATGCCGACCTATGAAGCCTCTGAAGAGCTGGCTCGCAGTATCACCGCCGTGGCAAATGGTGCAGGTACCAAGACAACTGCGCTGCTGACCGACATGAACCAGGTGCTGGCCTCATGTGCGGGTAACGCGGTGGAAGTGAAGGAAGCGGTTGATTTCCTCACGGGTGCCTACCGTAACCCACGTCTGTATGAAGTGACCATGGGTCTGTGTGCCGAGATGCTACAGTTAGGTGGCTTGGCCGCTAACGAAGCCGAGGCGCGTGACAAGCTCAATCGTGTGCTGGATAACGGTAAGGCTGCCGATATCTTTGGCCGCATGATTTCTGGCCTAGGTGGCCCAGCAGACTTTATCGAAAACTATGCTAAGTATCTGCCACAGTCGCAGATCATTCGTCCTGTCTACGCCGACCGTAGTGGTTTTGCAACCTCTATGGATACCCGTGAGCTTGGTCTTGCGGTGGTGACCCTAGGCGGTGGACGTCGTAAGCCAGGTGATGCCCTAGACTACAGCGTGGGTCTGACCCAGGTCTGTGCACTGGGCGATGAGATCACCTCAGATAAGCCGATTGCCATGGTACATGCGCAATCTGAAAGCGCCTTCGAAGAAGCGGCGGCAGCCGTGAAGAAAGCGATTCACATTGGCGATGAAGCGCCAGAGAAAACACCAGAGATCTATCGTTACATTCGTCAGTCAGATCTCTAGGAGAGTAAAAGATGAAAAGAACTGTCATTATGATGCTCGACTCCTTCGGGGTCGGTGCAGCAAAAGATGCTGAAGCCTTTGGCGACACAGGTTCAAACACCTTCGGTCATATTGCTAAGGCGTGTGCCGAAGGCAAGGCAAACGAAGGTCGCGAAGGCCCGCTTAAGCTACCTAACCTGGCAAACTCGGCCTGGCAATGGCTGCTAAAGAGAGCACAGGCAGCTTTGCTGAAGGCTTCGGTGACGATGTCGAAGTGATCGGTGCCTACGGTCATGCCGATGAGCTCAGCTCGGGTAAAGATACGCCGAGTGGTCACTGGGAAATGGCGGGCGTGCCCGTACTGTACGAGTGGGGTTACTTTAGCGACCTGAAGAACTCTTTCCCTAAAGAGTTGACAGATAAGATCCTCGATCGCGCTGGTTTGTCTGGCTTCCTGGGTAACTGCCATGCCTCAGGCACGGCGATTCTCGAAGAGCTGGGTGAAGAGCATATGCGTTCTGGTCTGCCTATCTTCTATACCTCGGCCGACTCTGTATTCCAGATCGCCTGTCATGAAGAGACATTTGGTTTGGATAACCTCTACACCTTGTGTCAGATCGCCCGTGAAGAGCTTGAGCCTTACAACATCGGCCGGGTTATCGCCCGTCCATTCGTTGGCACAGGCCCAAGCGATTTCGCCCGTACCGGTAACCGCAAAGACTACGCGGTCGAGCCACCATCAAAGACAGTGCTGGACAAGCTGAAAGAAGCCGGCGGTGAAGTGGTGAGTGTGGGTAAGATTGCCGACATCTATGCTCACTGCGGTATCACCAAGAAGGTGAAGGCCACAGGTTTGGAAGCCCTGTTCGATGCTACGCTTGAGCAGGTGAAACAGGCTGGCGACCGTACGATAGTCTTCACTAACTTCGTTGATTTCGACTCTCACTATGGCCATCGCCGTGACATCGCTGGTTATGCCCGTGCACTGGAGTATTTCGACAGCCGCTTGCCAGAGATGTTGGCACTGCTAGGTGAAGACGATCTTCTGCTGCTGACCGCAGACCATGGTTGTGACCCAACCTGGCAGGGTACAGACCATACCCGTGAGCGCGTGCCCGTATTGGCCTATGGCGCAGGTTTAGCACCTGGTTCACTGGGTCGTCGCAATAGCTTCGCCGATATCGGTCAGAGCATTGCCAGCTACTTCGGCCTTGAGCCTATGGAGTACGGCGAGTCATTCGTCGCCTAGGCAAATAAGGATGACTTAAGGTCATCCTGCTACAATATTATGATTTGGTGGCTTAAATTGGGCCACCGCTACTAGAAAAAGACTTAAGTCTAAAAATAGGGGTTATATAGATGGCTACACCACACATTAATGCTGTTGACGGTGCATTCGCTGATACAGTGCTTTTCCCAGGCGATCCACTGCGTGCTAAGTACATTGCTGAAACTTTCCTAGAGAACGTTGAGCAGGTCACTGACGTACGTAACATGCTAGGCTTCACAGGTACTTACAAAGGCGTTCGTATCTCTGTAATGGGCTCTGGTATGGGTATCCCTTCTTGCTCTATCTATGCGACTGAACTGATCAAAGACTACGGCGTGAAAAACCTGATCCGCGTAGGTACTTGTGGTGCGATCAGCACAGACGTTAAAGTACGTGACGTGATCATCGGTATGGGTGCTTGCACCGATTCACAAGTTAACCGTCTACGTTTCAAGGGCCAAGACTTCGCTGCTATCTGTGACTACGGTCTGCTGAGCGCGGTAGTTAAGGCTGCCGAAGAGAAGGGCACTAAGTACCGCGTAGGTAACGTGTTCTCTGCCGACCTGTTCTACACGCCAGATCCAGAAATGTTCGACGTGATGGAAAAGATGGACGTGCTAGGCGTCGAGATGGAAGCCGCCGGTCTATACGGCGTTGCTAAAGAGTTCGGTGCTAAGGCGCTATGTGTGGTAACAGTATCTGACCATATCCGTACCGGTGAAAAGACCTCTTCTGACGAGCGTCAAACCACCTTCAACGAGATGATCGAAATGACACTGGAAGCGGCAATTACTCTGTAATTATCACGCTAGTGTTGAATAAAAACGGGCCAATCGGCCCGTTTTTTTATATCTGTGTTCTACTTGCCTAATGACGCTTGTACCTCGCTGGAGTTTGCTCAGGCTCGCCTTCTTCTTCTCTTTTATTGGTTTTCGGGCATTCGTTTATCTGGCATTTGCTTCGCCGTCATCTTTCTCGCCGTTTTGAGATGCGCCTTTTTTGGCGTGGTCGGTATCATCGGCTGTGTCTGAGGAGCGCTCGGCATCATCGTATTCCTGTTCCTTATCTGTGCCTAGGGTGGCGGCTATCTTCTTACCGAGTCTGCTCTTGGTCTTGCGACGCTCGAAGTCGGCTCGCTTAAAGGAGAGGGCACGGGAGAGCAGCATGCCAATGAGCCCGGCGATGATCAACATCATCTGCTGCTGTTCCATGTTGAGCTGGTGCGCCTCCTTGATCTCGTTGAAGAAGCGCTGCGGCACTAACCTGACCTCGATATAGCCAAGGTTTTTATCATCCTGGAGCACGGCCTCGACATAGGGGGGGTAAGGTGCCAGTAGGGCCCTTAGCTCTTCCGATTCAGGCTCGAGCGGCTCGTCGGTGACGCTCTGGGCGAAGGCTAGGCGTTGCCCCTTCTCGCTGAAGATGGTGGCCGACATCACCTTGGGGTCCAGTACCAATGCACTGGTGAGCCACTGCAGTTGTTCATCATTTTGCAACTGCAAGGCCGGCGCGGCGCCATAGGCGGTCTGCTGCACCAATAAACGAGCCATCTTTTGGGTTTGGGACTTTAGAAGCTGTTGACCTTGTAGTAGGCTAGTTTCCCATAATTGGAACAAGCCCACCATGAGGGCGACAGCGACACTGATCTGCAGCAGTCGTGTCAGCCTTTGGGTCTTTTTGAGTCCTTTAAGAAAAAACACTTTGTACCTGAAGATGATAAGGGTTTTATTAATCATAATGGATTATCTTCTAACCCGATACCCGGAGACGCACGACTAATGGCAAATCAGCAACAAAATCCTCTGTTTTCATGGCTCTATGATGAGGTTAGCGCGAGTATTACCCTGAATGGCTGTCTCTTTTCGCGCCATGAGGAAGCAAGCGCCCCCGAAGCTGATTTGCGCCTGCGTCTGGTCTATCAGGATGCTCAGTGCCAGGGTGACATCGCCGAGGCGGTTTTGTCCTGTGCAAAGCCGATGAGCCTTGCGGTGATCACACGCCAAAACGACCTATCTTGTATCGAGCTCTGTCTCGATAAACAGGCAGGGCAGAAGCTGGCCGACGCCCTGGCGGCGAGGGACGATATTGAGCTCTTGTATATTGGTGGCCAGCAGCCAAGGCTGGACCAACCGGGACTGCTGGTAATGGACATGGACTCGACGGCGATTCAGATTGAGTGTATCGACGAGTTGGCGGCCATGGCCGGGGTTGGCGAGGCGGTGGCCGAGGTCACCGAGCGTGCCATGCAGGGCGAGCTTGATTTCGAGCAGAGCCTGCGACAGCGAGTGGCTAAGCTGGCGGGCGCCGATGCCGGCATCATAGATACCCTGTGCGGCCAACTACCGCTAATGCCGGGCCTCGAGGTGATGGTGGCAGAGCTGCAGGCCCATGGTTGGCGTATGGTGCTGGCGTCGGGAGGCTTCACCCCCTTTGTGGGCCATCTAAAGCAGCAACTTAACTTAGATGCGGCCTATGCCAACGAACTTGTGATCGTCGAGGGCAAGCTAAAAGGCGAGGTGATAGGCACAGTGGTGGATGCTCAGTTTAAGGCCGATACCGTGCTACGCAGCGCCGAGACCTGGCAGATCCCCGTGGGCCAACGCTTAGCCATAGGCGATGGCGCCAACGATATCCCCATGGTGCAGGCGGCCGATTTTGGCATCGCCTACCATGCCAAGCCTAAGTTGCAGGCGGCCGCCGATGCGGCGATTGCCAAGCTGGATCTGCGGGTGCTGCCCTTTATGTTAGTTAACCTGGCTTAGACAGATTTTTGTTTCCAGCCAAGGATGAATCGATAGGCTCGCATGATGCGGGCCTTTTATTTTGGCTATTTATGAATAAGCCTCAATAAGACTCGCGTTTAAAATCAATCTTTTATCTTTGATCTACAAGTCATTATTTTTAAACGCATGTTTAAGACAGTTTTGCGCTTGTTTTTTGCTTGCTTTTTGCTTGTTTTGTACTTGAGTTACCCCTTTAAAGTCAGTACCTTAAATCAAATTTTATTCGGATATCTTCTGTGTCGACTCTGATCCAAGAATCACGTTTTATTCCCTATCATCAGGGGCAACTACACCTGCGTCTGCTTAAGCGGCCCGATGCAGATATGAGCCAACCGCCTATTTTGATGCTCCACGGCGCCATGTCTAACGGCCGGGTCTTCTATAGCGACAAAGGCAGGGGACTGGGTTGTTACCTGGCCGAGGCGGGGTTTGTGGTTTACGTGCTCGACACCCTGGGACGGGGGCTGAGTACCCCTAAGCTGAGCACAGGCGCCAGTCATGGGCAGGGCGAGGTGATCCGCGAGCAGCTTCCACTGGTGCAGCACTATATCCTGTCGCAACATCCACAGGCACACAGGGTGCACTGGTGTGCCCACTCCTGGGGAGGCGTGCTGATGGCCAGCGCCATCGCGCGTTTCGAATTCTTTCAGACCAGTGTCGCCTCGCTGTTGACCTTCGGCAGCAAGCGGGCGATCAAGGTACGCTCATTCAAGAAGTGGCTGATGGTGGATCTGGTCTGGAACAGGCTGGCTCCTGCGATTGCTGCTGGCCATGGGTACCTGGCCGCCGATCGCTGGCGCATGGGAATGGACAATGAGAGTAAGGCCTCTCTGTCCCAGAGTATCGACTGGGTCAGAGGAGACTGGATAGATCACGACGACGGGTTTGATTATGCGAAGGCGGCTAGTGAGTTGGGGGCGAAACAGGGCTGGCCTAAGGCCTGGTTTATAGCCGGCAAGGGGGACCAAGTGCTGGGCAATCCTGCCGATGTGCAGCGCATGATAAAGGAGTGCCATCTTAAGCAGGTGACCTATAGTCTACTCAGTAAGGCAAACGGCAACTTGCATGACTATGGTCATGCCGAGATGCTCACCCATAAAGATGCCATACGGGACCATTTTCCCCAGGTGCTGAGCTGGTACCGCGCGCTCTAGTGCTGATTAAGCCCCTAGATTTTCATTGTGTAACTGGGGATAGCGCAGCATCACCTCGTCGGTAATATCCAGCAGTTCACCCACGCCTATGATGTGCCACATCAAGTGTTCCAGCTTCTTGGCCTTGTGCTGGGCGTGCAGGCCTATGTATTCAAGCTCGCGCCTGATGTAGTTGATATCCGGCTTGCCGGCGGCGCCGCGGTAGATGCGAAGCGCCATGAAGCGGCCCAGATTTTGACTCTGTCTGATGAAGTGCAGCTGGGCCTGTTCATCGCCTATCTCCTTAGGCGGCAAGCACTTTATCTTGATTCGTCCCTGAGACTGACGGGAGATCTGCACATAGGTCTCGAAAAACTCTAATCCATGTTGCGGCTTCATCTGGCGGATAGGCGTGATGAAGTCCTCTTTGAGGCGTCCCTTGTCCAGCAGGGCGCTGAGGTCGTATTTCAGTGTCTCCTGGGTCGTCGCCGCAAATAGGTCGGCGATGGCGTTGGAGTGCTTGCTCACGCCCAATACGCTCAGCTTGGCCGATTTTGCCGTCTTCTCGATGAAGTAGGGCACAGAGGCCAACTCCCTCATCAGCAGGTTTTTCAGCCCGTCTGAGAGCTCCTTCATGTCGCTATTGGCCTCGGTCAGCTTCCTGAGCTTGTCACGGTTAGCCTCGATGAGACGGCTGAGGAAGGCCACGCCGACATGGGGCGTATGACCAACCATTGCGGCCAGGTGTATGGTGACGCCATTCTTGCGGGTGCGGATAAGCCTATAGGGCAGCTGCGCCAGACGAGTCTTACCCGCCAGATGTTGCAGCTTGGGAAAGGCGACCATGACCGGAGCCGTGGTATCAAAGTCGGCTGGTTCATCCAAGGTGACCTGCAGTCCCTTGCCCGAGATATCTAAGGTAAAGCCGTGGTGACTCTGCTTGCCCTGGCTGACGGTGACCAGGGTCTTGAAGGAGAAGCGCGCCTCATTACGCCGCTCGGTAAATTGCAGCGACAGCAGCTTGATCTGATCTTCCTGCAGCTTCTCCTGTCCGAAACGCTTCAGCTCATTGGCCTGATGGCCTTTGGCATCCCAGGCCTCATACTGAGGCAGAATATCTTCGTTGGTGAGATCGATAAGCTGCAGCACATGGGTGAAGCACTTGAGCTGGGCCTCTGTCAGCGAGGCGTAATAGCTCGAATCACCGGGCAAGACGCTGGATTTATAGGAGATCTCATGGTCTATCTCATGACAGGCCAGCTTGAAGATGCGCCAACTGGCCTTGGTCGCGCCAAAGCGCAGGAAGAGGCCAAGCAGATCGCTCTGTTTTAGCTCGGCGAGACTGGCAGAATAGAAGAAGATCGCCCCCTGGGCCTGAAAGGTAAAGCAGAAAAACAGGTTGTGGTCAGGGTCTTGCGGCGCATTGAATAGTGCCTGTAGCCGCTCGTGGGTCAACATGCCGCCGAGCTGACTGACCGACTTCTCATCGACAAAATATTGCTGTAGCTTCTGGTTGTCGCGGCTCAGTAACTTATGGGTCACACGGGACTGACCATCAATCTGCTCTACATATAGGGGCAGATGAGGCAGATGGGGCAGATAGTGGCGCTCGAAGCCCAGCCCCGTGGCGGTCACCAGTATGTCGTTGATATCCACCTTGTAGCGAAACTTATAGCCTTGGATCAGGTTGGCCAACATATCGGCAAGGGCATCGCTGCCACCCGTGCGTTTCAGGCGCATCCAACAGTATTCATGGTTGCTCTCGACGTCGACCACCTGATACTCGACCCCTTTCTGCAGATCATCGAAATAGTACTCGGCGCTCAGCTCCAGCAGTTTGACGATGAGCGGCTGCTCTGGGTTGAGGCCATGGTCGACAGGTAAGCGAATACGGGCGCCGCCGACCGAGAGATCGACTGTGATTCCCTTAATCTCGCTGCGACCCGGCTGCAACACGCCGATGCGGATCGCATAGTTCATCCGCTCTTCGGCGCGATTAAAATAGCTGCCTAAGATGGCGCCGCTGGCCACATAGGGAGTGAGGGCGCTATCGCCCTGAGCTTCGCCTTCACGCGTGCGTTGTCGCCGCAGTTTATGTCCCTCGATGACCTGCTCATACACCCCTAGCGTGTATTGCCCCTGATACAGTGCCAGTGCCTGCATAAAGTTCTCTTTAGCCGGGGCGTCGATAAAGTGGGTCTGGGCGCCGCTGTTAAAGGGCGCGCAGGGCAGTTCGGATCTGTCCCTGAGGTCGATCACCCGGGTACAGGGAGAGGAGAGACGGTTGAGTTCCATCTTGAGCAGAAAACGGGTCGAATTGGACTCGCTGGCGGTTAGATGATCAAACAGCTCCTGGAAATTGGTTTCCATCAGGAGGGGTTTTAGCTGTTCGATCAATGCCTTATGTTGCTCTAGACTCATGGATTATATCTTTTCGACTCAAAGTTGACGGCGCGGCTTATCTGTTAGTGTCGGCGGCTCGGGAAAAAACTTGATAGCCTTTTGTTTATTCAACACAATTTGCCCTCTCTGTGAGAGACAAATTCCGGGGTAAGTCCTAGGAGCAGTGTAAGGCATTTTGACTTCCTTGTGGGAATCATTTTCCTCCCCAGAGGGATGGGAGATAGGGGCAAGTAGACTACAGCCCCTTAAGATACTCATGTAGAATGCCCCCATGGAAGCGTGCGACCCTTAGATTCGTGAGTCGAGAAGGCAGATGTAGATGAGGGCGCGGCGAGATTAATGAGAAGACAAAACAGTTAAGCTATGGCGAAGAATAAAACAGCATATGTGTGCAGCGAATGTGGTCAGGACTTTCCCCGCTGGCAGGGACAGTGTAACGCCTGCGGCGAGTGGAACACCATCTCAGAGGTGAGGCTGGCGCCGGCCAAGTCGAGCGCTGGCGCCGTGGCTGGCTATGCAGGCGCCGTCGGTGGAGGCTCGAAGAAACTCAGCGAGGTGGAGGAGTTCGAGGCCAAGAAGCTGCTTACCGGCATAGGTGAGCTGGATCGCGTGTTATGTGGCGGTCTCACCACAGGTTCGGTCAACATCATCTCGGGGGATCCTGGTGCGGGTAAGACGACCATATTGTCGGATCTGGTGTCACGCATGTCACAGCTGATGCCCTCGCTCTACTGTACCGCCGAGGAGTCGCTGTCACAGTTTAAGAACCGAGTTAACCGCCTCAGGCTCGATTGCAATGAGGAAAACCTCTACCTGATGGCAGAGACCAATGTGGAGGCGATTATCGCCGAGCTTGAGGCTAAACAGGTCAAGTTTGCGGTGATCGACTCGATTCAGGCGGTGGTGACAGATTTGGCCAACGGCAGCCCTGGCTCGCCTTCTCAGGTCAAGGGCAGTGCCCAGGCGCTGACCCAATATTGTAAGCAAAACAATGTCACCATGTTCCTGGTGGCCCATGTGAACAAGAATAACGAGACCGCGGGGCCGCAGACGCTGATACATATCGTCGACTGCCTGACCCACCTGGAATGTAATGACGGACAGGTACGCACCCTGAGGGCCAACAAGAACCGTTTCGGCGACGTGGATACCGTCGGTATCTTCAGGATGACAGAGCGGGGCATGATAAGTGTCGATAACCCCAGCGAGATCTTCCTCTCGGGTTCCAGCACCGAATCGCCCGGTGCGGCCATCACCTGTATCCGTAAGGGCAATCGTAACCTGCTGCTGGAGATCCAATGTTTAACGACTGAGGCGGAGGGGGAGTTTCCCCAGCGGGTCTGTGTCGGGCTCAACATGAACCGTATCAAGATGCTAACGGGGATTTTGCGCAAGCACACCCGTACCAAGATTTACCACGATACCTATTTCAACCTGGTGGGCGGGCTTAAGATAGACGAGTCTGAGACCTGCATCGACCTGGCTCTGGTCACCGCACTGCTGAGCAGCCTCAACGAGTTTGTGGTACCGCGCACCACCTGCATCATGGGGGAGCTGAGCCTCAACGGCGACGTGCGCCCCATCGACAGCGGCGTGCCCAGGGTGAAAGAGGCGGTGCAGCACGGTTTTACCGAGATCTTTATTCCCTATCGCAACTATCATAAATCGATGGAAGGCCTGGGGGCCAAGATCAATCCGATCAAGACGATTCACGAGCTGCTAGAGCTGATTAGCTAGGGCCTGTTTATCTTTCGCGTTCATTTTTGCAGCATTCTGTATCGCTTTTATACAAGGCAGAGCGATTGTAATGTGGTGTGCTACATCAATGAGCGAAAACGCAGTAGAAAAATGATACAGAGGCTGCCCGCAGGGTTCGTCTTGAGCACGTTCAACTCTTTGTTACTCGGCTTTTATATAGAGTAACTATACTTCAAGCCTCATGCCGCGATTTGAACGTGCTCAATTAGAACAAAAATTGTTCTCAAAAGGTCAACAGGCCCTAGCACACATTTAATGAGGGTAGAGATGCAGATCAAAATACGTAGCGAAGCACCGGGCGATATTGCCGAAATTTACGCGCTGACTGAGGCGGCCTTTCTCGATGCGCCTCACACAGAGCATACCGAGCAGTATATAGTGAATGCCTTGCGTGAAGCCGGTGCGCTGGCAATATCCTTGGTGGCCGAATATGAGGGACGCTTGGTGGGGCATCTGGCGCTATCAAAGGTGACCATCTCGGAGAACAGCCCTAACTGGTATGGACTCGGCCCCATCTCGGTGTTGCCCGAGATGCAGGGAAAAGGGATTGGCAGCCAGTTGATGCAAGCCGGCATCGAAGCGCTAAAAAAGGCGCAGGCCAACGGATGCGTCCTGCTGGGTGAGCCTAAGTTTTACCAGCGTTTTGGCTTTGCGCCTATTGCGGGACTGGTGTTGCCGGGCGTTCCCGAGGAGTATTTTCTTGCCCTTAAGCTTGCCGGTAAGACGCCACAGGGAGAGGTGAGCTATCACCTTGCCTTTCTGGCGAAAGGAGAATAGCCGCAAGGCTCTAGCTAGGACTTTGCGCTTGGGGTTAATCTTCTTTGTTTGGCTATCCCACTGCCGTTGCCAAAGGGTTGATACTGCGCAGAGACTAAAAAGGGGACGCTATGTCCCCTGTTATTGATATTGACCGCAAAGCCGCTAGATGCTGGATTTACCCTTGGTCGTGGACCTCGATAAACATCTTGAGTTCGCGGTCAAGCAGGGACGCGTCGCCTATGTTGAGTTCGAGCATGCGTCTCAGGTGGCTGATGCTGTCGATATCGATATGCAGGCATTCGAGTCCAAGCTGGCCATCTTTTTGGTGGATGACCTGGGTCTCCATGGTGACCTCTACGTCAGAGCCCTCTAGGGTGAAGCTCAGGAGTATCGGTTCCTGGCTTGGTGCGAAGGCTGGGGGCAGCTCGACCAGAGCACCATTTAGGCTAAGATCATGGAGTGTGGTCGACCATACCTTATCGTCTTGGGTGAGCGTCGCATTGACATCGAAGAAGATGCGCGAAAATTGCCGCCTTTCATCCATAAGCTGTCTTAGCCTCTAATGTGAGCGTGATGTTAATAAGGTAAGCATAAGCTAACATGACCCGAGTGTAAAAATCTTGATTTATATTTAGCTTTAGTGACTTGAGGCAAAATCTCTTTGCCTAGGGCCTGTTTATCTTTCGCGTTCATTTTTGCAGCATTCTGTATCGATTTTATACAAGGCAGAGCGATTGTAATCTAGTGTGCTACATCAATGAACGATAACGCAGTAGAAAAATGATACAGACGCTGCCCGCAGGGTTCGTCTTGAGCACGTTCAACTCTTTGTTACTCGGCTTTTATATAGAATAACTATACTCCAAGCCTCCTGTCGCGATTTGAACGTGCTCAATTAGAACAAAATTTGTTCTCAAAAGGTCAACAGGCCCTAGGGCGATGAATCTGGTAGGCGACGCAGCTGGTGATTTTTTAGGGGCAATGGCGGCTAAAAATCGCGCCAGATCCCATAATTGAGATAAAGCTTATATGCAATTATGAAAAATTGTGAATAATAGCCTTAACCTTTATTTAACGCGTTTGGGAGCTGGGTCATGGCCCTAACTTCATTACAACCTTGTGTGCTTGTGGTCGACGATGAGGCGGTGATCCGTGCTCGTCTGAAGGGCTATTTCGAGAAAGAGGGTTATCGGGTGCTCGAGGCCGCCGATGGTGAAGAGATGTGGCAGCAATTCAGTAAGCAACATGTCGATCTCGTGATGTTGGATATCAATCTGCCCGGTGTCGATGGCCTTAGCCTGACGCGAGAACTGCGCAGTCGCTCAGATGTTGGGATCATCCTGGTGACGGGACGTGACGAAGCGATCGACAAGATCATCGGCCTGGAGATGGGCGCGGACGATTATGTGACTAAGCCCTTTGAGCTGCGCGAACTCCTGGTGCGGGTGAAAAATCTGCTCTGGCGTATCTCTCTGGTGAAGAAGGCGCAGCAGCAGACCATCGCCGAACTCGAACGCGGAGACGATCTCATCGAATTTGAAGATTACTGTCTGGCGCTTAACAGTCGTAAGCTTTCCCTGGGCGATGAGGTGATTAAGCTGACCAAGGCCGAATTTGAACTGCTGAGCGCCTTTGTGCTGCATCCACAGCAGGTGCTAAGCCGTGAGCGTCTGATGCAGCTCACCAGCCATCGCAATCAGGATGTGAATGACAGAACCATAGACGTGATCATTCGCCGTTTGCGTAACAAGCTAAATGCCGAGCTCTTCGTGACCGTCCACGGCGAGGGCTATCTGTTTGCCGCTAAGGTTGAGGATTAGCCCCGGGCGCCTCGACCCGGTAGATGGGGTAAAAATCTGCCGGCGCCAAGCTGTCTGTCAGCTGCTTCACCTGGCTATTTTTAGGCGTGAGTCCCTTTATCCTGGGGCCGATATCACCAAAAGGGGCGGCGCCCTCGAGTTCTCGCACCACCACATCTATTGCCAGCTTACCCTGTAATACCACCTGATCATCACTGCTGAATGATACCCTGTGGCGATACAGGCCGCGCAGGGTGGCGGGAGAGAGATAGCTGCTCACCAGCGCGACGTCTTGAGCTGTCTCCTGTTGTGCCAGGGCGCCGATGGCGGCCTCGATGGCCACTGCGCTGCCGAGAATATAGTCGGGGGTGTGATCTTTGAGCAGGTGATGCAGCTGATCCCGATAGAGCGCGCGATTGTTATCGGCATGGCGATTGGAGGAGATAGTTACCCGACTGCCCTCGAGTGCCGCCATGATCCCTTGTTCCACCCAGGTGCTGCCTCCCAGCTTCTCTGGGCCGAGCAGCAGTGCCAGCTTAGCGGGCTTATTTTTGGTGGTGCGGCGAATATAGTCGCCGGCATGCCATCCCATCTGATACCAGTTGACGCCGATGCGTGTGTTTACCAGCGGGCTGTCGAGTCGGTTTACCAAGGCCAGCATGGGCTTGCTGATCTGCCCCTGATAGTGCTTGAGTAGCTCAGGGTCCACTGTGCCCAGCAAGATGGCGTCAAAATTGCCGGCCATGCAGTGCTCGAGCTGCTCGAGTTGTTTGGCCTTACCATAGTAGCTGCCGGCCTCAAACAGCTCCAGGGCCACGCCAAGCTTACTGGCCTGGGTGACCAGACCATAGTCTATGCCTATCCAATAGGCATCTTTGAGGTGGGGAACCAGGGCGCAGAGTCGCCAGGGCTGTTTGGTCGTATCCAGGGGGCGATAGGTGAGCGTTTCGACCTGCTGAAGCTTGGCGTTATAGGGGCTGCGCTGCTGCAGTGACCAGGTATCTGCGGCGTAGGCGTGTGCCGATATTGCCAAACTGTCGGAGATCGTCAGGCCATAGAGGCAAAGACAAAAGGCGCTGAAAAAGGGAGATTTATTATGCTTCACCACGGGGCACTCAGTATAATGTAACCAGACGCATGTTATTGATTCATTGTAACAGTTAAACGGGAGCCATGTGGGCGCTTTATCACTCTCAGGAAAAAGTTTAGTCGGCCGATTGATGCTGGCCTTCAGCCTACTGGCCCTGCTCTTACTTCTGCTGGTGAGCCTGGGCAGCATTTCCCTCTATTGGGTGAAGATTGCCGACCAATATCTCTATGAAGAGGCGCTACCTGCCTCTGAAGCCGCGCGCCAATTGATGCAGTCGGCCAATGTGCTGCAGGACAATGCCCAGGCGCTGGAGCGCGTCGAGGAGGAGGCGGAGCGCGCCTTTATCGGCCGCAAGTTATCCATCGAGAGCGGTAACCTGCTCGGCGCCATCGCTCGTCTCAAGTCGCTGAATCTGCAAGGCGATAGTCACCTGGGGCCCAGGGCGGCGGAGATCATCCATGATCTCACTCAACTCGGGCATCAGGTGGGAGAGCGTCTGGCGCTCGCCAAGCAGTTGAGGGGGGATGGCGAGGCCCTAGTGGACGCATCCGGGCGGGCAATCGAACTGCTGGAGGCGGAACTGGCCGTAGTCGATTCGGCGGTACTGGCCAAGTTGAGCTTGGCCTATCCCGAGGTTGCCGGCGCGACACAAAGCGGCTATCTGCTCGATACCATCATAGAGAAAGATCTCGATATACAGGCGCGTCTCAATCGCGCCCTGGCCCTCATTCATCATCTGGCGCTGGTGGGTCAGCTGCTGCAGTCGCCCGAGCAACATCTGGGCCTGACTAAGGTGCTGGTCAGCATGTCGCGGGTGGTGACTCAGCAGCCCGGCGGCGAATATCGATTGCAGCCGAGTGAGGCCCAGGGCGGTGCCCCAGGTAATGATGCCGTTAACGCGTCAACCAGGGAGCAAAGAGGCGATCTGCTAGCCACTCAACCCGATCTGATGCCGCTCGAGCTGCTCAAGGGGGTGGTGCGCGATCCGGTGCGGGCGGCCGAGCTGGCCCACGAGTTAGATATCTTGCGCGGCGTCGGCGACAAGCTCATGCTGCAGCGCCGTTATGCCAAGGTGCTCGCCTCCCAGACGGCCCAGCTACAGCGACTGAGCGATAAGCTGGGCCAGCTCAATACCCTGGTGGACTCGGCCATGAAGGCTCAGCAAACCCAGGCGGAGCAGGCGAGAGGCGATTTTTTACGTCAGCTCTTCTGGGCCAAGGCCGGGCTCTGGGGCACGGGCCTTGTGATGTTGGTACTGATCCTGCTGGTGGTCTACCGGGTGATCTACAAGGGGATCGCGCTGAGGCTGCATGAGGCGACCGATGCCCTGGCACGCCTTAGCAAGGGCGATACTCAGGTGGCGCTCGATCCCCATGGGGATGACGAGCTGACCGCCATGGCCTCCGCCATCGATGCCTTTAAACAGAAGACAGATCATAATCAGCGTCTGCAGTCGGCGCTGCAGGAGACGGCCGATGAGCTATCGGCTCACAAGGCGTCGCTGGAGACCACGGTACAGGAGCGAACCCAGGAATTAGCCCAGGCCAATTGCCGCCTCGATGCCGAGGTCAAGGGCCATGCTCAGGCGAGACAGTTGGCCGAGTCGGCGGACAAGGCCAAGTCCCTCTTCTTGGCCACCATGAGCCATGAGATCCGCACGCCCCTCAACGGCCTGCTCGGCACCTTGACCCTGCTGGCCGAGTCACCCCTGCCGACGGCGCAGAAACAGATGCTCGCCCTGTCGCAGTACAGCGGCGCGCTGCTGCAGACGGTACTGAACGATATCCTCGATTTCTCCCGTCTGGAGCAGGGTAAACTGACTAACGAGCTGCGACCCGTGGCCATCAACGAGCTGCTGGATGAGGTGGTGGCCATAATGCTTGCCGGTGCGGGCAACGCCGGCCTGTCGCTGCGTCTCGAGCGAGACCGCCTGCCCGAGTGGGTAAGCCTGGATGGCCCCAAGCTGCGGCAGGTGTTATTTAATCTGTTAGGCAACGCCATCAAGTTTACTCCGGAAGGGGAGATCCGTCTCAGGGTACACCGCCAGGGGGAGCGCATCCATTTCGCGGTGAGCGATACCGGCCTAGGGATCCCCGAGGAGGTTATGCCGCGCCTGTTTACCGCCTATAGCGCCCAGCCCAACCAGGGGCGTAGCCGGGGCACCGGCCTGGGACTGGCCATCAGCAAGGAGCTGGTCACCCTGATGGGGGCGAGCGATGAGGGACTCTGGGTAGAGACGGAGGTCAATAAGGGCAGTATCTTCGGATTTAGCCTGCCGCTGATCGCCTGTGAGGCGCCGGCGCAGAGCACGACAGATATCGTCCCTCAGGTCGCGCCTAAGCGGGTGCTGGTGGTGGAAGATAATCAGGTCAATGCCATGGTGGCTCAGGGTTTCCTGGCTCATCTTGGTCATGAGGGGATATTGGCACCGAGCTGCGCCGAGGCGATGACGGTTTTCGAGGATAAAGAAGCGGGTTTTGATGCCGTGATGCTGGATATTCAGCTTGCCGACGGTTCAGGTATAGAGCTGCTGAGCGGATTGCGCGCCAAGGCTGCCCCGGGTGTGCCCTTTGCCGCCTTTACCGCTCAGCTACAGCCTCAGGATCTTGAGCGTTATCGCGAGGTAGGCTTCGATGAGATCCTGGCTAAGCCATTGAACATGCAGGCCTTGATGCGCTGGCTGGGACGGGCCTCGCAATCATCAAGCCCGCTATCTACAGCAACCAAAGCCACAGAAGTAATAGAAGCAACAGAAGCCACCGAAGTCACTAACGTCGCGGCGCAAGTCACTGAGGATGAAACGCCTAAGGCGTCGCAGCATGAGCATCCTCTGCTGGATAGCAATCAGTTCCAGGCGGATCTCGATTGCCTCGGCAAGGCGGCGATGACCGAGATGCTTAGCCTCTACCTTAGCTCTAGCGAGGCGCAGCTGACTCAACTTGAGGCATTAGTGGACGCTGTGGGAGCAGATAGCAAGAGTGAGACCAGTGGCAAGCTACTGCACGGCCTCAAGGGCAGCAGCGCCAACATGGGCATGCTCAGGATGACACGGCGCTGCCAACAACTGGAACATCAGGCGCTGAAGGCATCTGATATTGCGGCGCTTAAACAGCTTTGGCATGAGTCGGTTACCGCCTTCGAGAAGCGGCTAGCCCAGGCGGTTTAATCTACTCTGCAGTGCCCCGCCGGGCGGGAAAATCTACTAGAGACCTGGATGAAATCTGCTACACTGCGCGCCTAATAGCGAGTCTAAGACCAAACCAATAGCAAACCATTAGCAACTATAGTCAACCTAAGCGGGATCCTCACCATGTTATTTTCTCAATTGTCTCTGCCGGCCCCCCTGCAACAGGCGCTAGAAGCGCTGGCGTTTCGCGAGGCGACTCAGATCCAGGCCGAGGCGATCCCCTTGGTGCTCGGCGGCGGGGATCTTATGGCATCGGCCCAGACGGGCACTGGCAAGACGGCGGCCTTCGCCTTACCTATCTTGGCGCACCTGCTTGAACAAGCAGGCGAGGGGATTTCCCCTGTTTCGCCAAAGGCGTTGGTGCTGGTGCCCACCCGTGAGCTGGCAGTGCAGGTGCATCAGGGCATAGTGGATCTCGCGCGCTTCACCTCGCTGTCGGCGGGACTGGTTTATGGCGGTGTCAGCATAGATGCTCAGTGTCAGCAGCTCGCCAATGGGGTGGAGCTGATAGTGGCTACCCCTGGTCGCCTACTGGATCTGCACAGACGCGGCGCGGTTAAGCTGGATGCGATAGCGCATCTGGTGTTCGATGAGGCCGACCGCATGTTGGACATGGGCTTTGCCGATGAGATAGCCCAGCTGATGGCCCTCTTGCCGAGCGAGCGTCAGACCCTGCTGTTTTCCGCCACCTTAGATGACAAGGTACTCGAGCTGAGTCATCGCTGGCTTAAGCAACCTAAACGCGTAGCGGTCAGTGCGCAAAACAGTGCCAGCAAGGACGTCGAGCAGAGGGTCTATGCGGTGGACAGCGAGCGTAAGTTTGTCCTCTTGTCGCACCTGATCAACAAGGGCGATTGGCAGCGGGTGTTGGTGTTTAGTCGCAAGAAGGTCGCCGCCGATAAGCTGGCTGCGCGCCTGAGTGAACAAGGCATAGCCGCCAAGGCGTTTCATGGGGATCTGGGCCAGGGTGCCCGCGAGCAGGTGCTAGGTGATTTCCGCAAAGGGGACGTCAAGGTGCTGGTGGCCACAGATGTGGCGGCGCGGGGGATAGATATCGAGTCTCTCGACTATGTGGTCAACTATGAGCTGCCCTATGTGGCGCAGGACTATGTGCATCGTATCGGCCGTACCGGCCGGGCGGGTAAACAGGGGGTTGCAGTCACCCTCTATTGCGAGGAGGATGCTTTGCTGCTGGAGGAGATTGAGGCGCTGCTGGATAAGCGTCTGCCTCAGCAATGGCTACCCGGTTTCGAGCCGGATCTGACCAAGGCGGACCCCAATCCCCGTCGCCATGGCAAGGCGGCGCAGAAACGCCGCGCCAAGCGGCGCGGTCAGGGTGGTAGACGCTAGTTGCCAGCCGTTAACGTTAATATCAGGGGTTAGGCCGAGAGCCCCTCACAGTCCTGGCGTACCCAGGTTTGGGTAAGCCGGGCGAGGGCCTGATAGAAGCGGCCGCTGTCTCTGTCACTCACCCGCATGGCAAACTCAGGTAACCAGGCATCTAGGTACTGGGCGATAAAGGCCAGTTGGTCTTTATCATTCAGGCGAGTGGCCTGCTGGGCGACATAGGCCAAGATCACCGCAACATGGTCGGCGGGCTCGGGAAAGTCGCTCTGCACCTGCAGCTGGCTCTGATTAAGCAGCGCCATCATTTCCTGATGTTGGTCGCCGAAGAGCAAAGGCTGCTCCTCGTCTTCCTTAGACGTCAGATAGAGGCTGGCATAGGGATTGGCGCTCTGCTTGCCGCCCACCAGAAACAGGCCGCAATAGTCGGCGGCAAGGTTGAGCAGGGCCGGCTCATCATCGAGGCCTGCCAATACCTCCTGCAGGGTGTTAACCTCAGGTGCCAGCTCGGGATCGGTGGCGAGCAGGTCAAAGAAGGCCTGCGCCTCGCTGCTTTGCAGGCAGGTCAGGCGCTGATGATCTATCTCTTTGGCAAACAGATCCGACAGCAGGCGGTAGACCCTGGCTCGCGCCTGGTTTTGCGCTGTTTGGTTAATCGATGTTTGGTTCATCTTGTTTCTCCTTTGACCCGGCCCGCTTAGCGGCCGATCTCGATTGGACCGCTAAAGGCGCTGACTTCAGGCACCTTGCCGCTGAACTTCTCAAACTCCACCAGACAAGTGTAGGCGGCGCAGGCCTGTGCCAGCTTGGAACTGCCGATATCCTGAGTCAGGGTGTTGGGATCGCCATAACTACACAGGGCGCCGATCTCGTTGCCGCCTTGTTTGCTGCCATCCTTGCCGACCGGACCATACCAGGCGCCTTCGTGGATACGGATCACCCCCTGAGGGAAGCGGTTCGATACCCGGGCGCCCGCCAGTAGCTGACCCCTGTCGTTGAAGACGCGCACCAGGTCGCCATCTTTGATGCCGCGAGCCTTGGCATCCAGCGGGTTGAGATAGACAGGCTCACGCCCCTGAACCGTATAGGTTTCACGGTACTCCTGGGACTCACACATCTGCGAGTGCAGACGTTGATCCGGGTGGCATGACTGCATCCAGATGGGGTACTTGTCTGAGCCAGGGCCGCCGTGGCTGCGCTCGCTCTTCTCCATCCAGGTGGGGTGGCCAGGACAATCATCGTAGTTAAACTGGGCGATTTTACGGCTAAAGATCTCGATAAGGCCCGAGGGTGTGCCCAGCGGGTTGATCTCGGGATCCTCTCTAAAATCGCTGTGACGTGTCCAGGGCTGGCCTTCACCGAAGTGCACATAGCCTTGCTGCCAGAAGGTGTCGAAGTCAGGCATTTCGAACTTACCTGCGTTGGCCGCCTTACATTCGTCGTAGAGCTTTCTCAGCCAATCCATCTCGGTCAGGCCACGGGTATACTGCTTCTCTTTACCCATGATCGCTGCGAAGCGGGTGAAGATCTCAAAGTCCGACAGGCTCTCGTACAGAGGCTCGACCATCTTCTGCATCGCCAGGACGCCGCGGTTGGCATAGCTGCCGTACACGTCGATGTCGTTGCGCTCGAAGGTGGTACAGGCCGGTAGCACTATGTCAGAGAAGCGACAGGTAGCCGTCCAGTTCACGTCTATGGTGACCACACATTCCAGCTTGTGGAAGGCACGCTTCATCTTGTTTCTGTCCTGATGGTGGTTCCAGGGGTTGTTGCCCGAGAACACCATCATCTTGATGTCCGGGTAGGTGACCTTGTTACCGTTGGCATCTATCGTCTTGCCCGGCTCCAAGATGGCGTCGATCCAGCGTGCGACAGGGATAGTGCTGCTGGCACCCTTGAAGTCACTGCTGTCAAACAGGGGCTTTTGGCCCTCATCCAGGTTACGTGGGAAGGCGCCAGGCGCCGCCGCACCCGACGAAGGTACGCCTATGCTGGAGTAGTGGTGGCCGTAGCTGATGCCACCGCCGGGCAGGCCGATTTGGCCTATCATGGTGGCCAGTACCGCCGCCATCCAGTATGGCTGCTCGCCGTGTTGTTGGCGCTGAATACACCAGCCCATCATGATTTGGGTGCGGCCCTTAGTCATCACCTTGGCCAGATCTTTGATGATCTCGACGCTGACGCCGGTGATCTTGCTGGCCCACTCAGGCGTCTTGGCGATGCCATCTTTCTCACCCATTAGGTATGGCAGGAACTCATCGAAGCCCAGGCTGTAGCCGTCGATGAAGGCCTTGTCGTGTAGCTCTTGAGTCACCATCTCGTGGGCGATACCCAGCATCAGGGCCACGTCTGTCTGTGGGTTGATGTAGAGCTGTTCACAGCCAAGGTACTTCTGGGTCTTGGTGACCACGGGATCTATGCTGATCACCCTGATCTTCCCCTGGGCTACCTTCTCCTTGAGCTGCGCCAGATAGGCGTACGACTCGTGGGTCTCGGCGTTCCAGCCCACCTGCAGGTTCTTATAGGGGTCGTTCGACCAGAGGATGATGGTGTTGCTGTGCTCGAGGATCAGCGGCCAGGAGGTGCCCTGGGCGTAGACCTCGGTCGAGCCGAGCACGTAGGGCAGAATCGTCTGACCGGCGCCGGTGGAGTAGTCGCCGACCTTCTTGACGAAGTTACCGTGCATTCCTACCGCGCGCTGCATATGGCTGGTGGAGGAGTGCAGCTGACCCGTGGCGCGCCAGCCGGTCTGGCCCGCGTGTAGCCCGGATGGACCATACTTGGTCTGGACCTCATCTAATGAGTCTTTAAACAGCGACAGCGCCTTGTCCCAGGTGACACGCACGAAACGATAGTCGCCGCGCTCCTGGGTATTGCTCTTGTGACCCTTGAGCAGGAAGTCGAGGCGTACCATAGGGTAGCGCACCCGCGACGGATTGTAGACCAGGCCCTTTACCCCGTTAATCATGTCGGTTGGGTATTTATCCAGGTCGAAAGGAATCACCTGATCGATGACGCCGTTCTTGCGGGTCATCTTAAAGGCGCCGAAATGGGAGCCGGTAGTTTTCCACACCTCATCGGTTCTGGTGCTAGCCAGGGCGTTGAGCGGTGCCAACAGCGACGAGCCGCTTAGGGTGACATAGGAGCTGGCGGCGAGGCCTTTTAGAAAATCTCTTCTGTTCATGATGCTATCCTGTTAGTGCGCTGACTTGTCGAAAGTAGATGAATGTTCTTGCAGGTACTTCTGCACCAATGCCTGGGTGTCCTGATCCATGTTGACGAAGGCGATCATTCCCTGAAACATGCCAGGCCAGGTGTTGGCGTCAAAGTGCGCCTCGTCGGGCTGGGTGTGACACACGCTACAGCTGCTGGAATAGGTGTCGCGGGCGTAGTCCCATAGCGGCTGCAGGTCTTTCACCAGATAGTCGCCATCCACCCAGATCTTGGCTTCGACACGCTGCCAGGTCAGGCCGGTGAGGGGATCTTGCTGCTCTTCGAACACTTCCATGACGCCTGGCTCTAAGGCGGCATCTTTCGAGAGCTGCGCCGAGAGGATGTTCATGCCGAAATCGAAGTAGATCACTCGGCCCGCGCCTATCTTCTTGCGCCAGCCGTCGATGCCCACCTTGGCACGTTGGCCCTTGAGCTCAAGCACCTTTACCTTAGTGGCAATGTTGAGGGTGCCAGCCTCGACATCGGTCTTCTCATTGAAGAACAGTGGCTTGGTCAGGGCGCTGAAGTAGTTCTCACCGATAGCCAGGCTGCTCTCGCCTGAACCCACCTGGGCGATAAGCTCAGGGGCGCGTGAGGTACCCATGTCGGGCAGCTTGTGGGCGATACCCTTGTGGCAGTCGATGCAGCTCTGATCCAGCTCGGCCGCACGCTTCATCTGTTTCTGGGCCAGCTTGGACATCTCGTCCCACTTCATCGAGTTGTAGTTGTGGCAGTTCTTACAGGCCAGTGAGTTGTCGCGATCGAAACGTTTCCATTCGCGGCTCGCCATCTCCAGACGCTTGGCCTCGAACTTCTCTTCTGTGTTCACAGTCTGTAGCAGCCAACCCCACATGTCGTGAGAGGCCTCTATCTTGCGGCCAATCTTGCGGCTCCAGTTGTGGGGCACGTGGCAGTCGGGGCAGGTGGCACGCACGCCTGAGTGATTAGACCAATGCACAGTCTCTTGCAGCTCCTTGTAGGGCGTGCTCTCCATGCTGTGACAGCTGATACAGAAGGCTTCGGTATTGGTCGCCTCGAGGGCAGTGTTAAAGCCGCCCCAAAAGATGATGCCCATCAGGAAGGCTGACAGGCTAATGGCGCCCAGGGTAAGGGTCTTGGCGGGTTTGTTGAGGGTACGCCAAAGGGTGATAAACCACTTCATAGCAACATCCTTTCTCGAGTTTAGTAATGGGTTAATGGGCGACGACGCCGCCGAAGGCCTGGATCATCCAGATGATGAAGCCATAGGCGCTGATGCCGGTGACGGTCAGGATCGGAAAGAGCAGCAATATGATGAAGCCAAGGGCTTTGAGCTCTCTGGACTTATCCTGATCTCGCGTTGCGTTTATTGGGTGTGATGGCATGACAGACTCTCTTAGTTGATCTTTGTCTATGCCTGCATGGTAGAGAAGGGATGTGAATGGGGGTGATGCCTGGCATGAACCAAGAGTGACAAGTTATGAAAAAATATGAATGAAATGAGGTTGGATGAATTGCCTGGGTTTTTGTTGGTGTTAACTAATTGATAATGAACAAGATAACTCAATGCCCTAGGTGACGGATGATAGATTGAACTAGGACCTTGGATTCGAAAAAGGAAGCCTTGGCGAAACTTGTACAAAAGTTTGGCGAATTGTTAGCTTGCTCTGGTTTATGCCACTCTCTTTGCTGTAGAATGCGCCGCCAACAAAGGCTGTGTTATGGGTAAGTGTTTGCTTACCTTAAAAGGTCGGTATCTCCTGGGTTACCGATTTGCAGGTCACGTTAGGGTACACCAATAAGTACTCAGTGGATCTCTCACCCACAGACATATGTCGTGGGGCTCTAACTTGCCACAGCCTTCCAAATTAAGAGATCAAAAAAGGTAACTACTATGAAGTCTGAACAGACTCTCGCTGCACCCGCTGTACCTGCAAGCTCCCTGCTTGACCGTTATTTTTCCATTACCGCCCGTGGTAGTACGCTGCGCCAAGAGGTGATAGCCGGCCTTACCACCTTCCTCGCCATGGTCTACTCGGTGATCGTGGTGCCTAATATGTTGGGCGCCGCAGGTTTCGACCCTGGCGCCGTCTTCGTGGCCACCTGTCTCATCGCCGCCTTTGGCTCGCTCTTGATGGGACTCTGGGCCAACCTGCCGATGGCGATTGGCTGTGCTATCTCGCTCACCGCCTTTACCGCCTTTAGCATGGTGCTGGGCCAAGGCATCTCTATTCCTGTGACCCTGGGGGCCATCTTCCTCATGGGCGTGGTCTTTACCCTGGTGAGTGTGACCGGCATACGTCAGTGGGTACTGACCAACCTGCCTAAGGGGATCGCCCACGGTACCGGCATAGGTATCGGCCTGTTCCTGCTGCTGATCGCCACCAACAGCGTGCACCTGATCGTCGCCAACGACACTGGCTTGCCGGTGAAGCTTGGCGATATCCATAGCCTGCCTGTGCTGGCGACCGTTATCGGCCTGGCGGCCACCATTGGCCTTGAGCGCCGCGGTGTGCCTGGTGGTATCTTGCTGGTGATCATCGCGCTTTCCGTGTTTGGCCTGGCGTTTGATCCAAGCGTGACCTATCAGGGGTTATTCGCCCTGCCGGATTTGATGTCTGACAAGTCGCTCATCGGGCAGCTGGATATCATGGGCGCGCTTAATCCTGTGGTGCTGCCTATCGTTCTGGCCTTGGTGATGACGGCGATTTTCGATGCCACGGGCACCATACGTGCGGTAGCCGGTCAGGCCGAACTGCTGGATGAGAAAGACAATATCGTCGGCGGCGGTAAGGCGCTGACCTCAGATTCGGTGAGCAGCATCTTCGCAGGCACTGTCGGCGGCGCGCCGGCGGCCGTGTATATCGAGTCGGCGGCGGGCACCGCGGCCGGTGGTAAGACAGGTCTGACTGCCACTATAGTCGGTGTCCTCTTCCTGTTGATGGTGTTTCTTGCGCCGCTGAGCTACCTGGTGCCGGCCTATGCTACCGCGCCTGCGCTCATGTATGTGGGTCTCTTGATGCTGAGCAATGTGACCAAGCTGAACTTCGACGACAAGGTCGATGCCATGGCAGGCCTGACCTGCGCCGTGTTCATCATCTTAAGCTGTAATATCGTTACCGGTATCATGTTGGGCTTCGTCACCCTAGTGATTGGTCGTCTGGCCAGCGGTGAGTGGCGCGCGCTGAAACCCGGTGTGTTAGCCATCACTATCGGTCTGGTGGTCTTCTACATGGGCGGCTGGGCTATCTAGAAAGTACCGACTCAGTAGATTTGAGCTGCCGCTCAAATAACACAAATCCAGGTCATTTGACCTGGGTTTGTCGTTTTAAGGTTGTCGTTCGAGGTCGTTAAGCAAGGCATTTTACAAAACTGGCGAGCACTATTCCTGTTGGGGAACCAGCTCATCATGGCAGAAGGCCCGCAGCAGATCTTTCCAGGTGATGATGCCCACTATCTTGCTAAATGTCATTACAGGCAGGCAGCCGATGTCGTGGGCCAGCATGAGTTGCCCGGCGGTCTTGATGTCGGCCTCGGGGGCTATGGTGATGGGATCACGGCTCATTACCTGATGGGCGCGGCGGTGCAGGGTGTCGCTGTCGCGCTCGGTCTCGCCTATGCTGCCGATGTGTGGGCTGAGGGTGCGCAGATAGTCGCGCTCGGACAGCACTCCCTGCAAGCTGTCGTTTTCGACCACCAGCAGGTGATGAAAGGGGGCGCTGTCAAAGATCTCTTTGACTATGGTGAGCCTGTCATCCATATCTATGGTGACGACCCTGGTACTCATGATCTCCGATACCCGAATTTCCATGGCGACTCCTGAGACTTAGGGGAATGCTGAGTTTTGTATGTTTCTCAGTAACTTTGGTGAATTATCACCTGTTTCCAGTTATAACAGATAAATGAATGTTCAACAAATGACCATCTAAATTTCACATAAATGTCATGGGCTTGCCTTTTAATGGCAGGGTTTATCTTCGCATCAGGGCAAAAAGATGAAATCCATGCCATTGGCTTATCGGGCCGAACCTCTTTACTCAGATTCCAATCTATCGGCGCTTGGCTATTCTGAGCCGAGCCATACTGATTCGAGTCAGGCTAGTTTAAACCAGGCTGATCTGAGTCAGCATAAGGCGGTGCGTTACTGTCGTGAGCTGATGCGCCGCCCCTCCATTACCCCAGAAGATGCCGGGTGTCAGCGGTGGCTAGGGGCAAAGCTTGAGGCCATGGGGTTTGTGGTGAGCCACTATCAGGATTGTGGGGTAAGCAATCTGCTGGCATCCTTGGACGAGCGTCCTGCGTTGCTGGCACTGGCCGGCCACACGGATGTGGTCCCGCCTGGCGATCTGAGTCGCTGGCAGACGCCGCCCTTTGCCGCCACCTTGCTGGGCGAAACCTTGATAGGTCGCGGCGCGGTCGATATGAAATCCGGGCTGGCGGTGATGCTGGCGGCGGTTGAGGATCATATCGCTTGTCATGGCCTGCCCAAGGCCAATTGGCAGTTTATCGTCACCAGCGATGAAGAGGGTGAAGCCGAGTTTGGTACCCGCGCCCTGGTAGAGCGCCTGGCGGCCGCGCAGCGTCTACCTAAATACTGTGTGGTGGCCGAGCCGACCGCCGATAAACAGGCGGGGGATGTGATTAAGATTGGCCGTCGCGGCGCCATCTCGGCCCGGCTGCAACTCAAAGGGAAACAGGGTCATGTGGCCTATCCTAAGAATGCCGTCAACGCACTGCATATGGCGGCGCGGGTGATGCAGGCATTGGAGGCCCTTAGCTGGGATGAGGGCAGCGATGACTTTCCCGGCACCAGTTTACAGGTCACCCATGTGGATTCGGGCAGCTTTACCGACAATATCGTGCCGGGCAGCTGTGAGATCTGTTTTAATATCCGCTACAGCTATCGTTACAGCGAGGCGGGGATTATCGAGCGGATCCAAAGCTGTCTCGATGGATTGGCTTTAGGCAAGGATGCCATTAAGTTGCGCTGGGAGCGCGGCTGTACCCCCTATCATACCCAGGAAAATGACCAGCAGAGCCTGATCGCCCAAGTGGAGGCGGCGATCTTCGAGGTGACCGCCAGCTTTCCCCGCCTTTCCACTTCGGGCGGCACCTCGGATGGACGCTTCCTGTCATCCCCCCAGACTCAGGTGATCGAACTTGGGTTACCTAACCACAGCATACATCAGGTCAACGAGCGGGTGGAGCTGGCGCAGATAGTACGCCTGTATCAGATCTATCGCGCCCTGCTGATGCGCTTTCATCGCTAATCACTAATCATTAAGCACTCAAATTAAGGCGGCAAAAAAGACGCCTCAGGGCGTCTTTTTGTTTATGCAATCTGTACCAGCTATTGGGTTACTTTAATCAGCTACTTCAATTGGCTATCTTCGCCGCCGGTGTTGAGCTCGGGCAGGTGGCAGTCGATGTAGCGGGCGCGCTTCTTCGCCTTGAGCTTGTGGGTGTCGACCAAGACCAGGCCGTCGATGCAGTCGCCAAATTCGGCGTCTATGCCAAAGTCGAGGAAGCTTACGCCTAGGCCATCGCACAGCTCGCCATATTGCTTATACAGGGCGGGAACCGCCGCGCCCATGCTGGCGAGCGCCTGCTTGAGCTGCTTAAACTCCGCTTGATAGTCTTCGCCGGGGAACAGGGCTTCGAGCCGCTCGTGCTGCTCCGGCGTGAAGCTGTAGCGGCTGTTGGCGTGGGCCAGCTCCTGAACTGGGCAGAAGTGGGTCTGATAGAAGTAGACCAGCATCGCCTTGGCCTGCTCGGGCAGGGCGTCGCTGATGGAAACTGGGCCGAACAGGTAGCGATATTGTGGGTGTCTGGCGAGGAAGGCGCCTATGCCGAACCAGAGATAGTCCAGGCTGCGCTTGCCCCAATATTTAGGCTGCACGAAGCTGCGTCCCAGCTCCAGCCCCTGCTCGAAATAGGGAGCGAACTCGTCGCGGTACTGAAACAAGGACTGGCTGTAGAGGCCTTTAGCCTCATCCTGGTAGAGGTGCTTGGCACTGGCGAAGCGGTAGGCGCCGACAATCTCCAGCGCCTTGTGATCCCAGAGCACCAGATGTAGATAATTGGCGTCGTACTTGTCTGTGTCGCGGCGCTTGCCGCTGCCTTCGCCCACGGCGCGAAAGGCGATCTCCCTCAGCCTGCCAATCTCGCGCATGATGGGGTTGCTCTGCTTGTGGCGATAGAGATAGATAAGCTTCTCGTCGTGGGTCTGACCGAGCAACTCGCACTGGGACAGCGCCTCGATCAGGTCGCTGCGGGACTCGGGGTGGGCGATGGCATTCTGGGTCTTAAACAGGGGGCTGCGATTCTTGCCGATGCGGTACAGGTGGTTCTTGAGCAGCTTTACCTGGGTCTTGAGTGGGAAATCGCTGCTGGCCACCACCTCCTTGGGGATCAGCTGACCTATGCGCAGGGGCATGGTGCGCTTGGCCTGCTTAAACATCTCCTTGACCAGCAGCAGGCTGGCCAGGGGCTTGTAGATCATCGAGGCGCCGTAGAAGGTGGCGGAGTTTTTGGCGTCGGCAAACATGGGCAGTAGCGGCGCCTGACAGGCCTTGGCGATCTTCAAAAAGCCGCTGTGCCAGTGCAGATCCCGTACGCCATTGGGGCGCAGACGCGACACCTCGCCAGAGGGGAAGATCAGCACGGCGCCTTCGCTCTTGAGGTGCTGGTGGATCTTCTCAAGGTGCTGTTTGGGGGTGCCGCCTGTCATGTTGCGTACGGGCAGCAGGATGGAGTGCAGCGGCTCAAGGGCCATCAACAGCTCGTTAGCCACCACCTTAATGTCCGGGCGCACCTTGCTGATAAGCTTGATCATCGCCAGGGCATCGAGGGAGCCGATGGGATGATTGGCGTAGATCACCACCCGTCCCTCGCTGGGGATATTCTCGACCTCGGTGCTGGGCACGCTATAGGTGAAGTTGAAACTGGCCAGTACCTGTTCGATAAAGTCTACACCCTCGAGGTAATCGAACTCCTGAGTGATGGCATGGCACTCTTTCTCCATCAGGAAATAGCGCAGCAGCGCCTTGGTGGGGGTCGCCAGCCAGGGGCTCTGATTGAGCTTGGGCAGGTTGTTGGCAACCACATCGTCTACGGTAAAAATCATCTTTTGCATGGGCTCTGCTCGCTGTGTAGGGGTTGGTGCCCGTTATGGAGACACCCTAGCCATAGCGTCAGAGTAAGAGGGGAGTTTGACTAGTAGATGAACAAATTATTGCAGCCAGATGACGCCTACTGCACGATGAGGCTGTCGGGCAGACGTATGATGAAGGTGCTGCCGCGCCCCTCCTGAGAGTCTATGCTGATCTCTCCCTTCAACACCTGAGTGACTATATTAGAGACGATATTCATCCCCAGGCCACTGCCGCCTTTGCCTCGTTTGGTGGTGAAGAAGGGCTGGAATACCTGGGCCTGGATATCCTCTGGCATGCCGCAGCCATCGTCTTGGTAGGTGATGCAGATGCCGTCATCTGTGCGTGTCACCTCCAGGCTCAGCTGGCCCGACCTACCATCTGGGTAAGCGTGGATCACCGAGTTGTTAAACAGATTGCTGACGATCTGGTAGAAGGCCCCCGGGGTACTCCTGATGATCAGCTTCTCGGGGCAGTGATAGCTGTACTCATGGGGGGTGCGTGACAGCATGGGGTTGAGGGAGATGAAGATCTCCTCCAGATAGGCGTGTAGGTCGAACTCACGCACATCCTCGTGGGATTGATCCACAGAGACCTGTTTGAAGCTGGCAATTAGCTTAGAAGCGCGCTCCAGGTTAGCCAGAACCAGGCGGCAGCACTCGGCCACCTCGGTTTGGTACTCTTCGAAATCCTCTTCGGTGATCTCGCCCCGGCGATAGAGCTGGTCGAAATGTTTGACGCTCTCCTGCAGGTGGGAGGCGGCGGTGACGCTGATGCCGATGGGGGTATTGACCTCGTGGGTGATACTGGCCACCAGACCGCCGAGTGCCGCCATCTTCTCCTTGTCCATCAGCTCGCCCTGGGTATGTTCCAGCTCATCCAGGGTGTGCTTTAGTTCGTCGTTACGCTGCTGCAGCTCCAGGGTGCGTTCGGCTACGCGCTGCTCCAGGCGCTGATTGAGCTCGCGCAGGGCATGCTCTGTCTCTTTTTGCTGCTGAATGTTCTTGATGGTACCGGCGATACGCACCGCCCTGCCCATCTCGTCACGCTCCACCACCTGGCCGCGATTGAGTACCCAGAGCCATTCGCCGTCGGGCGCCAGGCCGCGATAGGTGAGGGAGAATTTGTCTATTTGATCGTTGATGCACTCCTTGGCGACCCGAGAAACCTTGGGGATGTCGTCTGGGTGGACGCAGCTGGCGATGGTCTTCTTAAGCTCCTCTTCCTGCTCGGGATACTTGAGGAAGGTATTGGTGCGGGTCGCGTTGCCATGAACAATGTTCCAGTCCCAGAACTCGTCGCCACTGCCCCACAGCGCCAGCTGTAGGCGCTGTTCGCTCTCGGCCACCTCATGCAGCAGTGCTGCCTGCTGCTGATACTGAGACCACTTGCGATAGAAGATCAGGCTCACCAGCATCAGGGTCAGGGTGAAATAGAAGGTGTAGGCGAAGGGCGACTGCCAGGGGGCCGGTTCTAGCATGATCTGCAGGCGCCTGATGGGGCTGTATTGCTGATTTATATCCTTGGCGCGGATCTCAAACAGATAGCTGCCTGGATTGAGCCCGGTGAAGTAGGCGACCTGCTCCGGCGAGCCGGCGATCCAGGTGTCGTTGAGCCCAAGCAGACGGTACTGGTAGCTGAGTCGGGTGGCGTTGTGCAGATCTGGGCTGTGATAATGCAGCGAGAAGATGTCGGCCGTATGGGATAGGGTCAAGGCCGGTGGCAGCCTGGGGGTGCCCTTGTCCATATCCGGCAGCCCCTGAGCCTGACCCAAGACAAAGAGATCTGTGATCACTGGCAGGGTTGGCGGTTGACGCCTGGGGAGCTGTGACGGGTTAAAGTGGTTGAAGCCGTTGACGCCCCCCAGGTAGAGGCTGTTATCGCGGCCCAGTGTCGCCGCACCGAAGTTAAACTCGTTGTCCTGTATACCATCGAGGTCGGTGTAGTTGGTGATCTTTAGGCTGTCGGGGTCTAGGTGGGTCAGCCCCTTGGTGGTGCCAAGCCACAGGTGACGGCGCTGGTCGGCGAACAGCAGATAGATGGTATCGTCGATCAGGCCATCTGCCGTGGTAAGCAGTTGGCTGCTGAAATCCCGGGTGTTGAAATGCAGCAATCCCTCGTTGCTGGCAATCCACAGGCTGTGGTTGTCACCAGGGATAATGGAGAACAGGTGCTTGGGCAAGGCATTGGGGGTATGCGTGGAAAAGTGGGTGATCTCGCCGTCGACCGCAAGCCTGAGCAGGCCGTCGCTGGAGGAGGTGAGCCAATAGTTGCCGTCGCTGTCCTGCAGCATATCTGTGACCGTCTTGATGGGGAGCGGCACACTAATAAAGCCTGTTGCTATGCCGGCATATCTGGCGACTCCGCCATCTCTGCTGGTGATCCAGGGGGTCCCCTTATGGTCGAAATAGAGTGAATACAGCTGATTGCTGGGCAGGCTGTTTGGGCTCTTGGCATCGGTTAGATAGTGAATATAGCTCTGCTTGTCGGCGGTATAGATGAAGAGGCCATCGCCCCGGGTGCCTATCCACAGCTGGCCGCTGGCATCCTCCTTGATGAAACTGACGAAGGCCTGAGCCAGCCTGGGGTTTTGCACATGGAAGGGGGCAAAGCCTGCCAGTTCGCCCCTGGTGTTTTTTAGCCCCCGATAGACCCCGCTGGCGGTGCCGACCCAGAGGGTACCCTGGCTGTCCTCCAGCAGGCTACGAATGTCCACATTAAGCAGGTTGTTGTCGATGAAGCTAAAGCCATGCACGTGGCCGAAATATTGGGCGTCGAGAAAGGTCTTGCTCAGGCCGCCGCCCTTGCTGCCGATCCATAGCTGCTGTTCGTTATCAACCCATAGCGAGGTGATGACAGGGCTGTTGATGCTGTAACGGTTCTCGGCGGATGCGTTGAGCCTGTGGAGCTCGTCACTGCTTGGCTCATATCTGGCTAAGCCCTGGGCGCGAAAACCAATCCAGAGGCTGCCGAACTTGTCTCGCTTGAGGGCGGAAATGGAGAAGGCGGCGCTGGCGGGCACGGAGTCGATAGCCATGGCCTGGTCGTTGGTGATATCCAGCAGGAACAGGCCGCGGGTCTGGGTGCCTACCCAGAGGGTGTTACTCTTACCCGCCTCGATGGCGGAGACGCCGCGAAGCTCGGCCTGGGCATATTGGGTCAGGCTAACCTTGTCCTGCGTCTGTTTAAGACTAGCGAGGCCGTTGAGGGTGCCAATCCAGAGCCTCTCCTGTCTATCGCGATATAGGGTGTTGATACGCCCGCCGGGCAGGCCAGGGGTGTTGCTGCTGTCCAGGGTGGCCAGCAGCTTATTGCTGGCGGGGGAGAAGTAGAGCAGGCGGTTGTCTGCGGTGGCGAGCCAGAGGTTGCCCTCGGCGTCTTCGTCCAGGTCGACGATATCGTCGGGTAGCGGACTGTTACTGGCGTTGAAGGGCTCGAAGCGCCCACTGTCGGCGTGATAGCGGTTGATCCCTTCGTTACGGGTGATAAGCCATAGGGTATTGCGGCTGAAATGCAGTTTCTTGATAAATTTGGCCGAGGGGCCGCGTTCATCATCCCGGGTGTCGAAGATCTTGAAACGCTTACCATCGTAGCGGTTGAGCCCGGCTTGGGTGGCGACCCACAGATGGCCATCCTTGTCGTTGACGATATCTGTGACCGTATTCATCGACAGCCCCTCCTTGGCGCCGAATGAATCGAATTGCGGCTGATAGTTGAAGGCCTGGCTGTGCTGGCTCACCAAGAGCAGGAGTAAGAGGATGAAAGCTCTCATCTAGGCGCGCCAACTCGTGTATTTGCAAGTCATAACTTGGCCCTTGTGATCTAGGGGGCTGTTTGGCACTCAGTTTTTGGGGAATTGGGAGAGATAAATATCCTCATGGCCCCCCATAAAACGAGCACTTCTTGAGTGTTTAAGTTTAGAAGTCTTTGGGGAAATAGCGAGTTGAATGAATAAGATAATGTGCCGTTTTGGCCATAAGAAAGGGCAGCCTGAGCTGCCCTTTTACGTTTAACGTCTCTGCCCTAGAAGATGAGGTGGGCGACACCGGCGATCACCGGCAGGGTGACCAGGGTTCTGAGGATAAAGATGACAAACAGCTCGACGATATTGACCGGGATCTTGCTGCCGATCAGCAGGGCGCCGACTTCACTCATGTAGATCAGCTGGGTCACCGACATGGCGGCGATGATGAAGCGGGTCATGTCTGACTCGATGGAGCTGGCCAGGATAGAGGGAATGAACATGTCGGCAAAGCCCACCACTATGGTCTTAGAGGCTTCGGCGGCTTCCGGCACCTGCAGCAGTTCCAGCAGTGGAATAAAGGGCATGCCCAGATAGTTAAAGATAGGCGTGTATTCGGCGATCATCAGCGCCACAGTACCTATGGCCATCACCACGGGGATGACGCCGAAAATCATATCGATGACATTCTTCAGACCATCTTTGACCGTGTGACCCACACCGTCAGCCTTGGCTGCCTTGGCCAGTGCCTGCTCTAAGCCCCAGGCGAATACGCCGCGGCCATGGGGGATCACTTCATCGTCAGGGTGACGCGGCGTCTCATCTATGTAGTGGTCTTTCTTCCAAGAGAGTGGGGGCAGTTTTGGTACGACAATCGCCGCCACGACACCGGCCAGACAGACGGTGAGATAGAAGGGCACGAACAGGTGTTCCAGTTTGACCTGGGAGATCACCACCAGTGAGAAGGTAATAGAGACCGCCGAGAAGGTGGTGCCTATCACCGCCGCCTCTCTCTGGGTATAGAAACGGGATTCATACTGCTTGCTGGTCATCAGAATGCCGACGCTGCCATCACCCAGCCAGGAGGCCATACAGTCGATGGCGCTGCGGCCGGGCAGGTTGAACACGGGGCGCATCACCTTGGTCAGCAGGGTGCCGAAAAGCTCCAGCAGGCCGAAGTTGAGCAGCAGTGGTAGCAACATGCCGGCAAAGATAAACACGCAAAATAGCACGGGCAGCAGGTCGTTGAGTACGAGTGCGCCGGTATTACCCGAGTGAATCGCCTCAGGCCCTGTGCCGGTAAAGGTCAGCACGATAAAGATGGCGCCCAGGACACGCACTAGGGTCCAATGGGGCTGACATCGAGCAAGGCACCAAAGAAGGGATAGCGCTTGAGTATCGCTGGTTTTGCCAGCTTACAAATCAGCGTCGCGATAGCGGTGAGCACCACAATGGCGGTGACGATGGCGACAATGCTATCGCCCAATAGGTTTTGCAGCCCCTTAGATACGATGGCGATGGGGATCGTGATGGCATCTTGATAGCTAATGGGGGTCATGAAGAGTAACAGTCCGATAATGGAGGGGACTAGAAACGTCAGCACTGTTTTTATGTTATGGGTTTGTTTTTCAGCCACTTTATTTAGCCTTTATTCTTAGCTTCCCAAGTAAGGGTCGCCATCTACTCAAAGATCCGTTAATCAATACACTCTGAATATCCATTCATGAGATAAGCGGGGAAGGTTACCCCCTAAGTCCAGTGATGTAAAACGATTATAATGCTTGGTGAACGGTTTCACCGTCGCAGCATAGTTATTAGCACTTTATGACTATTTATATTGTACCCAAATTGCCAAGCGCTAGGCTAGGTAAATATTGGTTAAACCCCTTTGAAAACAAGGTTGTGTAATTGTTGCTGAGCCGTTGCGTGGTGGCGGGCTGCTGGGGCAGGGAGGTCTCATTACTGGGATGGTGCGCTATTATTCTCAAGGTATGATTTCTGCCGAGATCTTATGCAGTTCGTGTCAGAAATATGCGCTAGACCTCTGCAAAAATTTCTGATTCCATATATGGTTAACCGATGAGTGTGTTAAATGATAAAGGACCTATGACTTCAAAAGAGCAGAAACTGTCTAAATTAGCATTTAGGTTTGGCTTGCTTGGACTCTTAGGACATCTTATCGGCCTGCTGGCGGCTAGCTTAGGATTTAGCGATTACAGCGGCCAGGGCTTTAGCTTCTTTAATTTTTCCCTGAGTGAGCTGGGTCAGTATGGCCACTCCGAGCTTGCCGTCGTGTTTAACGGTGGTCTCTTCTTTGGCAGCCTGAGCCTGGTGTTGTTTGCCCTGTTTGCCCTGCAAAACAGCGATGGCCCCTGGGTGCTGACCAGTTTCTCTGTGTTGGTGTCGTCGTTGCTGGCGCTGGCCTGTGTCGGCCTGTTTCCGGTTAACGTCTACCACTTGCATATCTTAGGCATAGAATATTTCTTCTACTTCGCGGCGATGAGCGTGGCGGCCTATCTTATCTATCTGCTAAGACGCAGAGGCAGACCCAAGCGATTTGCCCTGCGCGGCAGCCTGTTGCTCTCTGGCCTGACGCTGGGGTTGCTCTTGGTGTTTATCCTGATGGCCCATACGGATGATGGTATGGTGGCTAACGGGACCTGGTTTTACCATGATCTCGTGATGGTCGAGCCAAGACCCGAGATCCGTTTTCCGGTGATCATGGAGTGGGCGGCCCTGTTTAGCTTCATGGGGTGGTTGCTCTCGCTGGTGTGGACCCAGCGAGAGATGCGTCGACTCGATTAACCTTAGGCGGTGGGTTACGCCGAGCTTTCATTTCCTTAATCTGGTTGAATCCCGATTAAGCCCTATCTTTCATTTAGCTTTGAGTCTTTAGCTTTGAGTCAGACCGGGCAGCTGGTGCCAGTAGCCGTTACACTGCCTGTCGTGGCTGGCCGATTTGGCCGGGAGTGCACCGGCCAAGTCGATGGATGCCAGCGACGAGGGGGAGATGCGGAAATAGTCGACCCCCAGCGCCTGCATCTGAGTCTGCTGGTCGCACAGATCCATATAGTTGGCCGACTGTGTCTGAATACCGTTGAGACGCAGCAGCGGCTGATCTTCCTGGGTCTGCACCAATAGGCCCTCGGGGTTTTCGATACATATGGTTTGACACTTATCCTTGGTCAGCCCCTTGTGACGGGCGGTAAAGCAGCGAGCCGAGTGGGCCAGTGGCATATAGCCATGGCCGAACACCTCGACTTCGACCTGGCGCGGGGCGAGATCGTCGAGCACCTGGGTGAGCCAGGCCTTGGACAGTTCAAGTGGCATTACGAAACGCTGCATGCCCCAGCTGGCAAACTTTTTCAGCGTCGCGGCGTTATAGCTGTTGACGCTGGGGCCACAGACGAAGGGGATGCCTTGTTCCTTGGCCAGGTAGATGGCACCCACATCGTTGGCTTCTATGGCGAATTCGCCATTCTCCACCTGCTTCTTAAGCTCGGTAAATTCCGATTGTGCCTCGATGAGTGTCAGGGTCGAGAGCACTACTTCCTTGCCAGCCGCCTTTAGCATGTGTGCTAGGTCGAGATAGTCGCTAAACTTGAGCTCCCGGCGACGACTGCATACTGTCTCGCCCAGATAGACTAATGGCACGCTGCTCTGTGCCGCTGTTTCATAAAACTCGATCACCTTCTCTTTGGGCCAGCAATATTGGATCGGTCCTAATGAGGTTTTCATCTTGTTATCCTTTTGTCTTTTTGCTCGCGGTTTTTGTCCGCAGTTATTGCCAGGTACGCTCATAGGCGCCGAGTGTGGTGACCTGTCCTTCGGAGACCTTGGCCAGGGCCTGGTCCCATTGGGCCTGAGTGCTGTAGGCCTGTGGGTCGTTCAGGTAGGTGTCTATCGCCTGACGCCACACCCGGGTGACCTGCTCCACGTAGGCCGGGCTGCGCTGACGCCCCTCGATCTTGAGAGACACCACACGGGCCTTGGCGAGCTCAGGTAGCAGGCTGAGTGTATTGAGGCTGGTGGGAGACTCCAGCAGGTGTGAGGCTTCCTGACTGTCGCTGGTGGTGTAGCGTCCCTTGCAGACCACGGGATAGCCCATCTGCTCATCCTTACCGGACTGGTCGATCAACACATCATTGAGCCGGGTCTGTTGGCTGTCGCCCACATCCTGCCAGCGTACGTGTTTCGCCGGTGAGCAGGAGCCGCCCGTGTTGGGGGATTGGCCCGTCACATAGGAGGAGAGGTGGCAGCGGCCCTCAGCCATGATGCACAAGCTGCCGAAGGCAAACACCTCGAGATCTACCGGGGTCACCTTGGCAAGGTCTCTGACCTGTTTCATCGACAGTACCCGTGGCAGCACCACGCGGTCGATATTGAACTCCTGCTTATAGAGGCTAAGGGCGCCCAGGTTGGTGGCACTAGCCTGCACCGACAGATGCAAGGGCAGGTGGGGATAGCGGCTGTGGGCATAGTCCAGCAGGGAGAGATCGGCCATGATCAAGGCATCGACGCCCGTATCGGCCGCCAGATCGATCGCCTGGTACCAGCGCTGCTCCTCGCCCGGTTTAGGGAAGGTGTTGATGGTGAGAAAAATCTTCTTACCGGCCCTTTGGGTCAGCCTGGCCGCCTCGGCCAATTTTTCCGGTGTAAAGTTAAGCCCGGCGAAGGAGCGGGCATTGGTATCGTTTTTTAGCCCAAGGTAGACGGCGTCGGCACCGGCGTTTAAGGCGACCTTGAGGGAGGCGAGGTTACCCGCCGGACAAAGAAGTTCCATGTGCTGTTCTCCCTTAAAAAGTGTGCAGTGTAAAAGGGATTGGCTGAACAATTCTTGATGTAAAACAGGTTTGTGATCATAAAATCTGGTTAAAATTGATTTCCTTATCACTCTCGACAGCAGTTGTCGGGAACCTGACTAAACATTGATCGAGGTCACGATTTCGGTCCGCAAATTTGGTAGGAGAACGTCAGTCATGCAGCGAAGTGTGTTGGCAAATATGGCCAAACATCTATTGCAATATGGCCCTAAGGTCATAGCTAAGCCTTTAAACTTAGTGCCTTTTTCGATTAAGGCTCAGCTTCTTGAGCGCATCTTAAACCTGCTGATGTCGGCGCAGGTCCAAGATGGTGAACTGGATTTTTTGCAGGGGCGCTGGGTGAAGATCTCTGTGACCGATCTCGAGTTAAGCTTCGAGGTGAGCTTCGATGAGCGCCTCATCGTTCGCGAAAGTGGCGAGGCGGAGGTGAGCTTCAGCGCCTGTAGTCAGGCGCTACTGCTGATTGCCGCCGCGAAGGAAGACCCTGACACCTTGTTTTTCCAGCGCCGTCTGGCCATCGAAGGAGATACCGAGCTGGGTCTCGAGGTCAAGAACCTGCTGCTCAGCATAGAGTTCGATTCCATGCCGCTGATTATGCGCCAGAGCATCACTCAGGCGGCGAGCATGCTGACCCAGTTGCAGCGCCAGGCCGATATGTCTTGGGCTTGATAGCCTTCTGAAGACGAGCGGCAATAAAAAAGCGAAGCCTGAGCTTCGCTTTTTTATTTGTTCATATTTGACCATCTGATGATAGCTAACTGTGCTTGGCCCGTTAGTCGATCGGCTTGCCGGTGATCAGGTGATACTTGACCAGGAGTTCATCCTGGGACTCCACATGGGCTGGGTCCGGATCGATACAGTCGATGGGGCAAACGGAGACGCAGGTAGGCTTGTCGTAGTGGCCGACGCATTCGGTGCACAGGTTAGGATCTATCTCATAGATCTCTTCCCCCATGGTGATCGCCTGGTTGGGACACTCAGGTTCACACATGTCACAGTTGATACAGCTGTCGTCGATCAGTAATGCCATCTATTTGTAATACCTTGTTTCTACTCTAAATAACAATCAAATACCCATGGTTATGATTGTTGTCGATATTCTAATCAGGGCCGAAAAAGGGCCTTTGCTTTACTCTGATTTTCTCGTGCCAGTTATATAAGACAGTCGCACAAACAGTCACGCAAACAGTCACGCAAACAGTCACACAAGTAGTCACACAAACAGCCACTCAGATTTGGCCGAGTGTGTTGTGGTGCTACTCGTTCAAATGAGGCCGAGTGCGCGCTTATTTACGGCAGAAAATCCCTTAAGGCCCATTGTATCACAGGGCTCGGCTATCTGATGACAAATTAGCTTTGGTGAGATGTGCGTCGATTTGCTTTTATTTTTACTTTAGTTTGCAGATCGCACATATCTGCTTGCGTGACCGGGTAATAGATACAGGCCTTAGGGCCTGTTTATCTTTCGCGTTCATTTTTGCAGCACTCTGTATTGATTTTATACAAGGCAGAGCGATTGTAATCTAGTGCACTACATCAATGCGCGATAACGCAGTAGAAAAATGATACAGACGTTGCCCGCAGGGTTCGTCTTGATCACGTTCAACGCTTTGTTACTCGGCTTTTATATAGAATAACTATACTCCAAGCCTCATGCCGCGATTTGAACGTGCTCAATTAGAACAAAATTTGTTCTCAAAAGGTCAACAGGCCCTAGCGTTTTTGATTGTGCAAGGCCTTGTTCCTGTAACTTCCAGGCGTAATACCTATCACCTTCTTAAATTCTCGAATGAAGTGTGCCTGGTCATAGAAGCCAGCGTGATAGCCTATGTCTGTAAGCGATTGGGCTGTGTCTTGCCTGAGCAAGTCTTTGGCGAAGCCGGTGCGCTGTAAGATGCTGAAGTATTTGGGCGATAAGCCTAGGTTTTGCTGAAACAAGCGTTCGAGTTGTCGTTGACTGATGTCTATCTCAGTCAGTAATTGGTGCAGCTCTCCCTGGCCTTTCTGCTTGGTTATCCAGCTTAATGCGTATCGCATGCTGGGCTCGTTTTTTTCGGCCAATGGCGCTTTGCCAGCCAGATATTGCATCAGCCTGGTTTCCAGAAGGGTGATACGCTCCTGTAGCGTCGGCTGTATGGCCAGGCGCTCAACCAATTCATGGCTAAGCAGCGTCAGGGACAGGTCCTCTGGCGTCAGATTTTGCCCCAGCATCTCAGAAAGAGGCGAGCTTAAAAACGCGCGTCCTGTGCCGGGCCAGAAGCGGATCCCCAATGCGTCCACCTGACCAAACAACTCCAATTTTGTGCTTTGCCTCGTAGGGCCAGTTACCAGACACGACGACCTATGGGGCACGCCGTCAAGGTGGATGGGCGCACCAAAATTGAAGATGATGCCACTGCCGCCCTCTGGATGCATAAATTCCGTCGATGAGTACTCAGATCCCGCCGCTCTATATATGTGCCAGTAGCACTTGATATATGGCTGCAGCGCGACGCTGGGTTGAAGGCGCTGAAAGCCAAGGTGTGGCAAGGGGGGCATGTTAATCTGCTCCATTAACCTCTCTGTCCAGTTTATCTGTGTCCGAATGGCGCTAAAAGCTCGTCGTTCTCTTTCGAATCTTAATCAAATGTCGAAATTTTACAATTCGCATTTCCAAACTTTACATAAGATTCCTATCGCCGTGATACCCGCTATTTCATTGCTTTGCCAACGCCAGACGATGCAGTTATTCAGCTGGCATGGCCATTAGGCACGCGGCTTTTATTTGTTCATTACCTAACTATGGGAATACAGCATGACACATCTAACCCTTAAACGATCCAAGTTGCTGATTGTGAGTTTTTCTGCCTTGTTTCTGTCCAGCGTGTTTGTGGGGCAGGCCTTAGCAGAAGATGATTTTGCCGCAGAAGGGGAGAGAAGGGCCAAGCTCGCCGGCAGTGAACTGCTTGGCACGCCGGCGCCGCAGCGAGAGCTGACGACACTGGCCGGAGATACGCTCAATCTGGGCGAGCTTTATGGTAACAAACCGGTTTACATCAAGTTTTGGGCAACCTGGTGTGTACCATGTCGCCAGCAAATGCCCGGATTTGAAGAGATTTATCAGCAGTATGGCGACAAGCTACAGGTGATTTCCGTTAATACGGGGATCAGCGACGACATCGATTCTGTCAGTGCCTTTATAAAGAAGGAGGGGCTGACCATGCCGGTGACCATAGACGACGGCAGCTTGGCACGGGCCTTTAAGTTGAGGGTGACTCCACAGCACTTCTTGATCGATAAGAGTGGCCGTATCGCATACGTGGGGCATCAGGATGACGAAGCCTTTCATCAGGCATTGAAAGAGGTTGCCAGCGGCAGTGTTGCCGACGCGGCGCCGCCTAGCGGCGTTGTGGCCGAGAGAGCCTCGGGCTACCAGCTCGGCGATAAGCTGGCCTCTTTGGCATTGAGATCGATTGATGATACCTATCACCCGCTGCCGTCCGCCGATCAACAGGGTAAAGCGACGGGGTTGGTGTTCTTCTCGCCATGGTGTGAGTGGTACCTGGTCGACTCAGAGCCGGAAACGGCCAAATCGTGTCAGTTGGTGCGGGAAATGGTTGAGCAGTCAGCCTCTAACAGCAAAGCCCAGTGGCTGCATGTTTCCACCAACCTCTGGGCATCCCAGGCCGAGCTGGTCCAATACCAGACCAACTACCACACGCGTTTGCCGATCGTCTTTGACGAGGAGGGCACTCTTTTCGGACTGTTTGGCGTGACTCAGTTGCCAACCATAGTCTATATCGATGAGTCGGGCAGGATAACCGAAAAGGTCAGTGCCAAAGCAGCTGATTTTACCGAGCGCCTCCAATCCTTGCTCAACGAACAATAAACGGCTTGGAGTGCAAAGCATACGATGAGAACAACCTCGTTATGGATGAAAATGATTGCCAGCTGCCTGCTCATGGTGTGCTTTGCAATATCGGTACAGGCTAGTGAAGAAGATGGCCAAAAGATAGCGGCGTCGCTTTTACTCGAATCTCGCTCGCCTGCGGCTGGCACTGAGACCAGCTTGGCCATACGTATGGCGCCGCAAGCGGGCTGGCATGGCTACTGGTTAAACCCAGGGGACGCCGGATTCCCCATGCAACTAGAGTGGCACCTGCCGGAGGGGGTGACGGTAAGCGAGCTGCAATACCCGGCGCCGGAGCCGATGGTGTTAAGTGACCTGATGAACTACATCTATCATGGTGATTATGCCCTCTTGGCACAGCTTAAGCTTGCTGACGATCTGCCCGAGGGCACTCCCATTAGCCTTGCCGTGGATATTCGCTATCTGGTGTGCAGCCCCAAGCTCTGCGTTCCCGAGCAGCAAAGCTTGCAAGCTCAGTTTAACGTGGGGGAGCCCGGCGCCCCCAAGGCCGCCCAGGAGCGCTTCGATACCTGGCGCAGGCAAATCCCTAAGCCCTTGGAGGCCAGTGCAGCGTTTTCCGTTAACGACGGGCAATTTGTGTTGTCGTTGCCACTACCCGAATCCGTCGAGCTGGCCGAGGATATTCACCTCTACCCGGAAATTAACGGGGTGATATCCAACACGGCGCCACAAAGCTTTGTTCGGCAGGGGGAGCACCTCTTCATGACAACCACGGCGGCCGAGGGGAGCGCCAGTCACTTTCATGGCGTGATAGCCCTCAATGAGTCGATGGCTGTCAGGGTGAATGCCATCCGCCAGGCTGAGGGGCTCGTCTTTCCGACTCAGGCCAGCTTGCCACCCAAGGAGGACGATAATCTGATAATCGTCTCTACGGTGGCCGTGCTCGGGGCGATATTGGGCGGGCTGTTACTCAATCTGATGCCCTGCGTATTTCCGATCCTCAGTTTGAAGGTATTAAGCCTCGCCAACCTGGGGGATGAACGTGTGGCAAGGTCCGGTGCGCTGGCCTACACCCTGGGAGCCGTGTTGGTGTGTCTGCTTCTCGGCGGCCTCATTCTGATTCTGCGGCAATTCGGTCTTCAGGTGGGGTGGGCGTTTCAGTTGCAGCGCCCGGAAATTATCGTGGCACTTATCCTATTGATGATGGCCATTGGGCTTAATCTCGCCGGTTTGTTTGAACTCGGCACCCTGAGTTCGGGCAGCAAGTTGCAACATAAGCAAGGGCCGGCGGGAGATTTCTGGACCGGCGTGCTGGCCGCATTTGTGGCGACCCCCTGCACCGGCCCCTTCATGGCCACCGCCTTAGGAGCCGCCCTGGTACTGCCGACGGGTGTCGGGCTCATGGTGTTTGCCGGACTTGGGTTGGGGATGGCCTTGCCCTTTTTGCTGGTGGGCTTTATACCTGCGCTGCGTCGACGCATGCCAAGGCCCGGCGCCTGGATGGTGACGGCAAAACGTTTCTTCGCCGTGCCCATGTTTTTGACTGCCCTAGGCCTGGTCTGGGTATTGATGCAGCAGTCTGACAATCAATACGTGCTTGTTGCGCTGCTGCTGGTCTTGCTGCTGAGTCTGGGATTATGGCTCACCGGACTATTCCAACAGACGGGGCGTCAAAGGCAGTGGTGGCCTATGGTGTTGGTGTTGATCATCGCAGGCGGGACCCTGATGACTGTGTCTCCCGGCATGAGCGCCAAGGGGGCTAATTCGGCGAACGTGGCTAATGCGGCTAATGCGGTTGAGGCGGATGCCGAGACCTCAGGGGTTATGGCGTTCGATGAACAGGCTCTCTCGGCCCTGGTCAAAAAGCAGGATGTCTTTGTCTATTTCAGTGCCGACTGGTGCTTAACCTGCAAGGTGAATGAGAAGACGGCCATAGAGCGGCAGGCGACTCAGGCCGCTTTCGCCCGCAGCAACACGGCGGTGATGTTAGGCGACTGGACAGATGGCGATCCTGAGATCACCCGTTTTCTGGCAAAACATCAACGCTCTGGTGTGCCCTTATATCTCTGGTATCAAAAGGGAAATCTTGAGCCAAGGGTACTACCACAAGTATTAACCTCTTCGCTCTTGATTGAGCAAGCCACGGGAGCTGGGTGAGTTGTTGCTGTGGCAGGCAGAGGGCGCGGCAATGAGCTAGACGCTTTTTCGTGAGTAAAAAAATAGCCCGAGATTCTCGGGCTATTTATTAGGTGTGTTTACGCTAGCTGGCTCTTATGGGTGCGGCTGACGTGTGCTCTGCTCACCGGTGAGGTTACGCATCAAAATGGCGCGCTCAACCTCAACCTCGGCCGGTACCGGCAGATAAACGAAGTGCCCCGAACCTAGCCCCGCCTCGACGCTCTCGCCTTTGCGGTTTTCCAGGTGTTCTATGGTCAGGTTGATGTTGCCCTGAGGGGTCATCAGCTCGACGCTGTCACCGACGGAGAACTTGTTTTTTACGTCGATCTCGGCCATTCCCTTAGCGTTACGCTTACCGGTAAATTCGCCGACAAACTGCTGAGTATCGCTGATGGAGTAGCCGTAATCATAGTTCTGGTATTCGTCGTGTACGTGACGACGCAGGAAGCCCTCGGTGTAACCGCGATGCGCCAGTCCTTCGAGTTGGTACATGAGCGCCGGATTAAACTCGCGGCCGGCCGCGGCATCTTCGATTGCCTGGCGATAGAGCTGGGCGGTACGGGCCACATAGTAGAAGGACTTGGTACGGCCTTCGATCTTCAGTGAGTCTACGCCCATCTTGGTCAGACGTTCCACGTGCTGGATGGCGCGCAGATCCTTGGAGTTCATGATGTAGGTACCATGCTCATCTTCAAACGCCGGCATGTATTCGCCTGGGCGTCCCGCCTCTTGCAGCAGGACGATTTCGTTGCTTGGCGCACCTTCACCCAGAGTTGGGTTGTGCATCTGCACCTCAGGATTAACCGCCACAATGTCGCCGGTTTCTGTCTGCACCGCCTCGTGGGCGTCGTACTTCCAGCGGCAGGCGTTGGTGCAGGTCCCCTGGTTAGGGTCGCGCTTGTTGATATAACCCGATAGCAGGCAGCGACCCGAGTAGGCCATGCAGAGCGCGCCGTGGACGAAGACCTCGAGTTCGATGTCTGGACAGCGCTGGCGTATCTCTTCGATCTCATCCAGTGACAGTTCGCGGGAGAGGATCACGCGCTTGATCCCCTGCTGTTGCCAGAACTTGACCGAGGCCCAGTTGATGGCGTTGGCCTGCACCGACAGATGCACCGTCTGATCCGGGAAGGCCTCGCGCACCATCATGATAAGACCCGGGTCTGACATGATCAGCGCGTCGGGCTGCATGGCCACCACAGGCTCCATATCCTTGATATAGGTCTTGAGCTTAGTGTTGTGGGGGGCGATGTTGCTCACCACATAGAGTTTCTTGCCCAGGCTGTGGGCCTCTTGGATACCCGTTGCGAGGTTTTCCATCTTGAAATCGTTGTTTCTGACACGCAGGCTATATCTCGGTTGGCCCGCGTAGACCGCATCGGCGCCATATGCGAAGGCATAACGCATATTTTTTAGGGTCCCGGCAGGAGACAGCAGCTCAGGTTTAAACATCATTTCTCTCAATTAACAGGTATCGAACAAACTTGGGGCGGGCATTTTACTCAATGGGACAAGGCTTATGCAAATTAGAAGTTGTTTATTTTATCGACAGCGCGCCATGGCCTAAGATAAAACGGGAGATGAAGGATAAAATTAAGCCAATTAATAACCAATAATCTGAAACTTAGCTAAAATTACACAAATTCTTAACTGGATGGACGATTTTTACCATCACGGTTAGCAAGAGTGCTGATATACTCTCTGGCAATATCAATATGGGCATAGGTTTATTAAGGAGTTTGCATGTCTAGCGAGCATCAACTACTGGTGGGGTTACTTAAAAAGTTAAAGGCAGATGCGCTGATCTTGCCAACTTTGCCCGAGGTAGCAATGCGCGTTCAGGAGGTGGTATCCCGCCCCGACTCCAGCCCTAAGCAGGTGGCCGAAATTATCGGTCAGGATGCTGCCATCTCGGCCCGTATGATTAAGGTGGCCAACAGTGCCATGTATAGCCGTGGTATCAAGGCGGAAAACATCAATGCCGCGGTGACCCGTATCGGCCTGACACAGATCAAGGCGATCGCGACCTCTGTGGCCATGGAGCAGCTGTTCATCTCTACCAATGAGATGGTCTGGGAGGTGATGGACGAGGTGTGGCGTGCCTCTATCGAGGTGACCTCGGCGGCCTGTGCCCTGCTACTCAAGTATTCCAAGACCCACAAGGCTTGTGGGCTCAACTACGATACCCTGACCCTGGCGAGCCTGGTGCATAATATCGGTGCCTTGCCGGTATTGACCGAGGCCGAGGCCAATCCCCATCTGTTTACCAGCATAGAGCAACTCAGGGCGCTGGTGAGAAAGATGCAGGGACCACTCGGACGCGCGGTGCTGAAGAGCTGGGACTTCTCCCCCGAGGTGATGGAAGTGGTCGAGCGCTGGGCGGATCTTCCCTATCTGCCTGAGCAGGTGACCTACCTGGACTTCGTGCGTGCGGCGGCCTTCTATACGGGCGAACTGCGCGCCGGTCATGAGCTGGAAGAACGCCTGGATGTGTTCGTTAAGCGTGGTCTACCCGTGAGCCCAGAATATCTGGGATCGGATGAGTTTCTCGACAACTACCATTCGATTAAATTAAGTTATGAATAGATAAGGCCCGGTCGGCAGCGTCTGCCGATCCGTCTTGTCGTTTCTTTATCTATCAAAACATTAGGGATAGTGTGACGGCAACTGAGCTGATTTGGTTAATTGTTTATCTGATAGCAATCGGCATCGCTGGTATCATCTACTGGTACTGGCATAGGCGCACTGAGCTCAAGTTTCTTAAACGTCTGGTGACTCAGCTGAGCCAGCAACATAAGGTGCGTCAGCCCCTCAATATTGCCAGCATTCCTTACCGTTATATCCCGCTATATGTGCAGCTGCAACACCTGCTGAAACAGCTGCCGCCGCCCAAGGGTCGCGACAAGCTGACCGGACTGCTCAATCGCGTCGGCCTCAAGGCCAAGCTGACCCGTAAGATGCCCCTCACTCAGGGGATGTTTGTGCTTATCGATATCCACCGCTTTCGCTATGTGAATGATCTCTTTGGTTTCTCCCTGGGAGACAAGTTGCTGCAGGCCCTGGCCGAGCGGCTGGCGCGGCGCATCGGCGACAAGGATATTCTGGCGCGGATGAATGAAGATGAGTTTCTGATCTATTTCCATACCCCCATGAGCGAAGCCGAGCTTATCGTCTTTCAGCAGGGGCTGGCGCAGCCCATCAGCATCAAGGGCACAGTGATCAATTTACAGCTGCAACTTGGCTATCTCGACTTGTCCATGCACCACGCCGACGTCAGCCAGATGCTGCGCCGTCTGGACTTGGCATTGGTGCGGGCCAAGTCTGCCAGCAACTATATTGCCGCCTATCAGGAGGGAGACGATCGCAGTCAACACAGGCAGTTGACCATAGTCAGTTGTTTTCCCAAGGCGTTGGAGCAGAACGAGCTCTACCTGGTATTTCAGCCCAAATATAATCTGGCCACGGGAGATTGTACCCATGCCGAGGCCCTGATCCGCTGGGACAGCTCTGTGCTTGGTCCCATCTCTCCGGGCGAATTTATCCCGCTGCTGGAATACGCTGGGATGATCAGCTTGCTCAGTCAGTGGGTGATCGATCAGGTGTTGTTGCAACAGGTGCGCTGGCAGGAGAGTGATATTCGCCTGCAGCTGGCGATTAACCTGGCGATTGATGATCTGAGCGAGAAGCAATTGAGCGAGCGGATCATTAGCCGTCTAAAACAGCATGGGCTCAGCGCCCAGGTGTTGTCGATCGAGATCACCGAGAGCCAGCTGATGACAGACATGGTGCGCACAGTGGCCGTGTTGAATCGCCTCAAGCGCGCCGGGGTCAAGGTGGCCATAGATGACTTTGGTACCGGCCACTCTTCGCTGGCCTACCTCAAGCATCTGCCGGTGGACGAAGTTAAGATAGACAGGGCCTTTCTCACCGGGATTGAGTCCGATCCTCGGGCGCAGCATATCGTTCGCAGCGCCGTCGAGCTGGCCAAGGGGCTGGATTTTTCGGTGACCGTCGAGGGCGTCGAGCAGATGCCTGTGTTTGACCTGCTGCAAGAGATGGGGGTCGATAAGGTGCAAGGGGAGATCTATGCCAAGCCGATGCGAGCGCCAGAGCTTGAGATGCACTGGCGTAAGTTGAATCGACCGCTGAGCTAAGGTGGTTCAAAAGGCCTAGGTTTTAATAAAGGCGCTTGGATTTAATAAAGCGCTAGATTTAATAAAGCGCTAGATTGAATACAGGCCCAGATTTCAGAGATTGACGGTCTGGCTGAAGTGGCGACTGAGCTCCTCGATGAGGGGTGGCGTCATGGGGCAGAGCTGCCTCGCCTTATTCATACAGACCATTTCGATATGGGCGGTGACCGCTGGCTTGACGCCATTAGGTCGCCAGATCTCCTGCTGCCAGACGGTGCGATACTTGCTCTCGAAGTAGAAGCGGGTGCGTACATCCACTACGTCGGCAAACTCCACCCCTTCATGGCAGAGCATGTCGCTGCGATAGACGGCGAAGCCCAGGCCGTGTTGCTGCCAAAGCGCCGCCAATCGTTCGGCGCCAATCACATGTTCGCGGGCGCGCTCGAAGTATTTCAAAAAGTTGGGATGGTACACCACGCCGGAGAAGTCGGTATCTTCGTAGTAGATCTGCACCGGAAAGTGAAAGGTTGGGCTGAATTTATCGTCTGGCTTCATCTGGAGTCTGGGCTAAATAACGCTATATTAGGAGAGGCGCCAGCATAGCATATTCTGAGTCTGGCGCGGCACTTCTTGCTTGTGGGCGATTAGCTGGCGATCTACTTGCTGGCGATCGCCTGTAGGCTGTTCATGATCGACTGATAGCTGCCGTCTTGCTTGAGGGCCTTGAGGCCCTGATCCAGTTTGTCGGCAAATAGCTGAGCGTTGGGGCGCTGCTTGGAGAAGGCCACGTAGAGATCGCCGGTATGGTTGTGTACGCTGCGGCTAATCACCTTGGCGACGCCCATCTGACCAAGGTATTGATTGGCCACCTCGTCGTACATGATGGCGGCATCGATGCGGTTGAGCAGCAAGAGGTTAATCAGCTGATTGTGGTTATCTACTTCGACTAGCCTGAGCTGCTTAAGCTGCGACAGCTCATCGCCATATTCATAGCCCTTGATGATGCCGACCAGCAGCCCCTGGGGCAGGTGCCATTTGTCTTCTGCCTTTAGCGGATGGGCGTTATTTTGGTAGAAGGAGGCTGAGGTGGTAAACAGTGGCTCCTTGCCGAAGACAAAGGCCTCCTGAGTTTTGCGTTCCTTATGCAGATTAAAGACGCCATCGACTATGCCCTGTTTGGTCATCACGACACCGCGGGCATAGGAGACAACCAGACTATCGACGTCGACATTGCTCCGGGCAAAGGCCTGTTTGACCAGGCGGTGGGATAACCCCTTGCCATAGGGATCGGCAAAAGGGGCCCAGTTATCTTCGGCGGCCAGCTTGACCTTAAGCGGGGTCGACGGGCCATCGATAGGGGCCATATTTAGCTCTTTGCTGGTGGCGGTGAGGCTAAAAAGCGCCAGCATGAATATCAGGCCAGAGATGAGGTAATTGAATTGCCGAGATAAGATGGGGTGCAACATCAGATTCCTTGCAGCGGTCGCGTCCTTATTTTGCTCATAATAAGGGGTTTTCGAGGGAGATCAACCGCATTACTGCGGCAATCGGCGGGAATTTTGTAGCATGCTGGCTACATCTGTTCGCTCCCTAGGCGATTTGGACTGCAAGATGGGTGTTAGACGGTGATTTGTATTGTAGGGCAAAGGCTTAGAGGGAAGCGCGAGAGGCTTTCAAAATCATTGGCTTATTAAGATTTAGTGGGTATTTTTTTCGAGGCTTCTGCTACACTCTGAATGATGTTATCAGGTTGATAATAAAAAACTTAGCACCGAGAAAATTAAAACTTGTATGAATCAAGATACGTTATTTTCGCTCTCTCAAAATGCCGCGCTCTTGCTGATTATGGTATTTATCTATGACGCGATACCGCGTCAGCAGCGTCGTGAGCATTTTCTGTTGTGGCGTCTCATCATCGGGATGGTCATCGGCAGTGTGACCGTGCTGACCATGATGACCTCTTGGGAATATCAGCCTGGGGTATTTATCGACACCCGCTCTGTGGTGTTGGCCATCAGTGGCCTCTTTTTTGGTGGCCTTCCCACCTTCGTCGCCGCATCTGTAGCCTGTGCCTATCGCATGTTTCAGGGGGGAGAGGGCATGTTGGTGGGGGTGACAGTGATTGTGGTGTCGGCCCTGTTTGGTAGCCTGTGGCGTTACTATCGAAAGACCACCATCGCCGATCTCAATTTTCTCGAGCTGTATCTGTTTGGTTTCCTGCTGCACTTCTCGACCCTGTCGCTGCTGTTTATTCTTCCCTTCTCCATGTTTGTCGATCTCCTGCTGCAGATCGCCGCGCCTGTGATGCTGCTCTTCCCCATAGTGACCGCCTTATTGGGGATGCTATTGGCCAGGCGATTGGAGGTTGAGAGAGATGCCAAGATCCAGCTGCAGGACGATTTCATTTTTCGTTCCCAATTCAATGTCGGCAACATGGGGATCGCCATCACCTCGGTGGATCAGCATTGGGTCAAGGTTAATCCCCGCCTGTGCAAGATGCTCAAATACTCTGAGACCGAGCTGCTTAACCGTACCTGGAGCGAGCTGACCTATTTTGAAGATCTTAAGGCGGATATGGCCGAGTTTCAGCGCATGCTGAAGGGGGAGATTGATGCCTACGAGATGGACAAGCGCTTCGTCGCCAAGGACGGTGAGATAGTCTACACCCATCTCACGGTGGCCTGTCGTCGTAACCATAACGTGGTGGACATGGTGATTGCCGGGCTTATCGATATCACAGAGCACAAGCGGGCGGAGATGGCGATGCGTACCAGCCAGGAGCGTTTGACGCTGGTGCTGGAGAGTAGCGATCTCGGCATGTGGGACTGGGATATCAAGAGTAATGAGACCAGGCGTAACCCTTGGTGCGCCAAGGTGCTGGGGTGCGATCTCGATAAGCTTAACAGCGACAGCCGCATCTGGGTCGATGCCATCCATCCCCAGGATAGGATGGCGGTGCTTAATTCCATCGACCGTCACCTCAAGGGGGAGACCCAGAAGCATTACATCGAATACCGGCTGATCAGCCTCAGCGGCGAAGAGCACTGGATGTTGGATACGGGTAAGGTGGTGAGTCGCGACCGCAATGGCCTGCCGACCCGTATGTGCGGCGTCCACTCGGACATTACCGAGCAGAAGAAGGTGCAGGAATCGCTGGAGCTGGCGGCCTCCGTGTATAACAACTCCAGTGAAGCCATGAGCGTGCAGGACCATAAGGGCAATATCATTACCATCAATGCCGCCTTTACCGCGATCACAGGTTATAACGAGGCAGAGGCCCTGGTCAAGAATATCCGGATATTGCAAAGCTCTCGCACCCCGAGGAGCCAGTACGATGAGATGAACCGCTCTATTCGCGACACCGGCTACTGGCAGGGAGAGCTGTGGATTAAGAGCAAGAACGGCGAAGAGTATATGGTCTGGTTGACCATCAACACCATCTTCGACCAACACGGTGGTGTGTATCGCCGGGTGGCACTGTTTTCTGATATTACCGAGAAGAAAGAGGCGGAACATATCATCTGGAAACAGGCCAACTACGATCCCCTGACCGGCCTGCCAAACCGGCGCATGTTGCTGGAGTACCTCAATACTGAGATATTGCGTATCGACCGTAACCGAAGCCATTTTGCGCTGATGTTTCTCGATCTGGATTTCTTCAAGGAGGTCAACGACACCCTGGGCCACGACATGGGCGATCTGCTTTTGCAGGAGACGGCCAAACGCCTCAAGGGCTGTATCCGTGAGTCGGATGTGGTGGCGCGCCTGGGGGGCGATGAGTTTACCGTGGTGCTCTCGGGTATCGATTCACCCAGCGGCGTCGAGCGGGTGGCCCAGAGCATACTCGAGCGCATCGCCGAGCCTTATAGCCTGGAGGATGAGACCGCCTACATCAGCGCCAGCATAGGCATTACCATCTACCCAGATGATGCCACTAGTATCGAGGGGCTGCTCAAGCATGCGGATCAGGCGATGTACGCCGCCAAGGAGCAGGGACGCAACCGTTTTCATTACTTTACTCCTTCGATGCAGGAATATGCCCGTTATCGTATGGCGCTGATCAAAGATCTCCGCAATGCCATCAATCGTAAAGAGTTTGAGCTCTTCTACCAACCTATCGTCGATATGGAGAAACAGCAGGTCTATAAGGCGGAGGCCCTGATCCGCTGGGCGCACCCCCAACGTGGTCTGGTCTCGCCCGGCGAGTTTATTCCGGTGGCGGAAGAGACAGGGCTGATCAACGACATAGGTAACTGGGTATTTGAGAAGGCTGCCCAGCAGAGCGCCCGCTGGCGAACCCAGTATGGGGTTGAGATCCAGATAAGCATCAACAAGTCGCCGATTCAGTTTAGGGACGAGGGAGACAGTTTCAGCGACTGGCTGGCACTGCTGCGGCATCTCGAGCTTTCCAGCAATGCCATCTGTGTCGAGATCACCGAAGGCCTGCTGCTGGACGCCTCGATGGGAGTGACCGACAAGTTGCTCTCCTATCGCGATGCAGGTATTCAGGTGTCTCTGGATGACTTTGGTACCGGCTATTCATCGCTGGCCTACCTGAAGAAATTCGATATAGATTATCTCAAAATCGATCAGTCATTTACCCGTAACCTCGAGTCCGATAGCGATGGCGTGGCCCTGTGTGAGGCGATCATCGTCATGGCCCACAAGCTAGGGATCAAGGTGATAGCCGAAGGCGTCGAGACTCAGTTCCAGCACGATATTCTGGCCAAAGCGGGGTGTGATTTTGCCCAGGGCTACCTCTACTCCAAGCCGGTCTCGCTGCCCGAGTTTGAGCGCCGCTATGTTAATCCGCCGGCGCACTAACCCTTGATGTGAAGATAGCGTTACCTTTATGGGGCGCTTTTTGCTAGACTCCGCGCTCACTTTTTGTCAGCTTGCAGGTTGCCCATGAATTTCGATGCCCTCCCGTTAGATCCTACCCTAGCCCAGGCGGCTGAGGCCTGCGGCTACACCAGCCTGACTCAGGTTCAGGCCAAGGTGATCCCCTGCGCCCTTGGCGGGCGGGATCTGATGGCCTGCGCCCAGACGGGAACCGGCAAGACGGCGGCCTTTAGCTTCGTGTTGTTGCAGCGCCTGCTGAATCAACCCAGACGGCTTGGACAGCTCAGCGCCCTGGTGCTGACTCCAACACGGGAGCTGGCGATACAGGTGGCTGAGAGCATAGTTCGCTATAGCCAATTCACCGAGCTCACCACCCTGGCCGTCTATGGCGGCGCCAACATCAATCCCCAGCGTAAGGCTTTGGCGAAAGGGGTCGATATCCTGGTGGCCACACCGGGGCGGTTATTCGACTTATTAGGGCAACATGGGCTGAGCCTGGAGACGGTGGAACAGCTCATTGTCGATGAGGCGGATCGCATGCTCGACATGGGCTTCGTGAGAGATATCGAGCGAACCAAGCGACTGCTCTGCGACACTCACTCGACCATGCTGTTCTCGGCAACCTTTACGCCGGAGGTGAAGGCGCTGGCTACTAAGATGCTGAATGAGCCTGAGTGGTTTAATGTGGCCAGCACAAGTGGCGGCCCGCAGATTGAGCAGAAGGTCTATCCCATAGATGGCCGGCGTAAGGCAGAGCTGCTGGCGGAGCTTATCGGTCGCAATAATTGGCAGCAGGTGTTGGTTTTCGTCAACACCAAGGAGAGCGCCGAGCGGCTGCATCGCGAGTTGAAACTCGATGGCATTAAGAACGCCGTGTTTCATGGGGATAAGACCCAGGGCGCGCGCAATAGGGCGCTGGAGCAGTTTAAGGCGGGCGAGCTGCGGGTTCTGGTGGCGACCGATGTCGCCGCCCGAGGCCTGGATATTACCGCCTTGCCCCTAGTGATCAATCTGGAACTGCCGGACGAGCCCCAGGACTATGTGCATCGTATCGGCCGCACCGGCCGCGCCGGTCTCAGCGGGGTCAGCATCTCCTTCGTCGCCAAGCAAGATGAGGCCGCATTGGCAGAGGTCGAGGCCCTCATTGGCAAGACCTTGCCCCGCGAGGTCCAACCTGGATATGAACTGGGGGCGCCGCTACCGGCCAGGTATCGCGAGCTCGACGCCGCCGTACAGCCTAAGGCCAATCAGTTTAAGAAAGGCAAGGGGCAGAAGTTTGGCGGACGGCATAGCAGTAAAGGGCAGAGTCGCGATAAAGCGAGGCGGCCATCAAATGGAAAGTCCTTCAAGGGCAAGCGCTAGAGCCTGTTGACCTTTCAAGTTTAATTTTTGTTCGATCTAAACGCGTTTTGCGCGAGGCGAGAGCCATGAAGCATAGTTACTCTATGTGAATGGCGAACAACAAAGAAATCGTCTGGAACGATTTCTAACAGCCTAGCTGACCGCCTGCGGTGAAAGGCAGGAAGCCTTTCATAAAGTGCAGCGCGCGTTTAGATGAACCCTTCGGGCAGCTTTTGTGGGCCATTTCTACGGCGTTATCTCCCGTTCATGTAGATTAACTACACTACACAGGCTCTGCCTTGTATAAATCCCCTACAAAATGCTGCAAAAACAAACAGCAAAGGTCAACAGACCCTAGGCTGTTAGCTGGCTGCACTCAACTTGGTTTGAATTAAAACCCTTTGCAATCTCAGGCGCGCACTCTACACTGGGGGCGATTTTTCAGTGTGGTGCCGCCAATGATCCTAAAGCCTATTCCTACCCATGTCGTCACTGGTTTTCTCGGTGTGGGCAAAACCAGTTTTATCCAGTATTTGCTCGCCCATAAGCCGGTGGGGGAAACCTGGGCCGTGCTGGTCAATGAATTTGGCGAGATAGGCATAGATGGCGAACTGCTCAGGGGCGAGGGCGGTGATGTGGCCATCAAGGAGGTGGCGGGTGGCTGTCTCTGCTGCGCCGCCGGGGTGCCTACTCAGGTGGCGGTCAATCAACTGATTGCCAAGGCCAAGCCGGATCGTCTGTTTATCGAGCCCACAGGCTTGGGCCATCCCAAGGCGATCGTTGAGACCCTGAGTCAGGGACATTTTCAGCAGGTGCTGTCGATGCGTGCCAGTCTCTGCCTGGTAGACCCCAGAAAACTCAACGACCCGCGTTATCTTGAGAGTGAACTGTTTACCCAGCAGCTTCACATCGCCGACCTTATCCTGGCCAATAAGATGGATCTGGCGAGTGACGATGACGTTAAGCGGCTAGAGGCTTACCTGACGCAGCAAGCAATCAAAGCCGAGGTCATGCCAGTGCAGGTATCAAAGCTGCTCTTGGAAAATGACGCCGCCTTATATCAATCTCTTAATCAGCACTATTTTCAGCGGCCCACAGCCTGGCGTGCCCAGATGTCCGCACGGCAAACATTAGGATCTGGTCCGACTGGCGCGCTGCAACGACCCACTTTGCCCTTCGATGAGGCGCCCGAGGCACAAACTCTGCAATTCGACGAGCAGGGGATCTACCGCGCCAGTAATCAACATGAAGGGCGATATACTCTGGGCTGGGTGTTCGACTATCGCTACGAGTTTGATTTTGAGGCGCTGATAACCTGGGTAAAACAACAGGGGTATTTGCGCCTCAAGGCGGTGATGATCACAGATGAAGGGATTGCCGCCTTAAACTTTGTCGATGGACAGCTTAGCGTGCAAGAGCTGGACGATAGCCTGGACTCGCGTCTGGAGATGATTGCATCTGAACCCCTGTCACAGACTGAGGTTGAGATGGTGCTGCTCAGTCTATCTAAACGCCTGGCTATCTAAACGCCTAGCTATCTGATATCTTCGCTCTCCAATAGTCGTTTCTGTGTCGATTCAATACCATGTCTGAGAGTCATGTCGTCTCCGGGAGTGATGCGCACTCCGATCTAGCCACAGCCCCCATTCCTAAATTGGTGTGGCGCTACGCCATTCCCACCATACTCTCCATGGTGGTGACCGGCGTCTATGTGGCCATCGACGGCATGTTTGTCGGCCACTATCTTGGCGAGGTGGGCCTGGCCGGTATGATGCTGGCCTATCCCGTCGGCGCGATACTCTACGCGGTAGGTGCGCTAATTGGCATGGGCGCCGCCTCGCTGGTATCGATCAACCTAGGGCTAAAAGATGTGGCCCGGGCGCGGCACCTGCTGGGCAATGCCTTCACCCTGTGTCTCTTGGCTGGGACTGGCCTGGCCTTGCTCGGCACCCATTGGAGCCAGACGGTACTCATTTGGCTCGGCGCCGAGGGAGAGGTGCTGGCCAGCGCCGAGCAGTATCTGTTCTGGTATTTTGCGCTCGGGGTCTTTCCCGTGTTGGCAATCGCCTTTACCGCCTTGCTGCGTAATGATGGCCGTCCCGGTTTCGTTACCTTTGTCCTCATCCTCTCCGGTTGTCTGAATGTCCTGCTGGATTGGTTGCTGATCGTGGTCTTCCCATACGGTCTCGCGGGCGCCGCCATCGCCACCATGATATGTCAGGCCTTTACGGCGCTCGCCTGTCTGCAGCATTTCTTCACCAAGCGGACCCGCCTGGGGATCGACTGGCAGCAGATGCGCCTGAATCTGGATCATTGCAGCAATATCCTCAGGGTCGGTGTGCCGAGCTTCTTGATGAACCTCTATCTGTCTATCGTCCTGACCCTGCACAACATGGCGTTTCTCTGGGTCGGCGGTCCCATCCATGTGGCGGCCTATGGGGTCGTCAGTTACGCAGAGGCCTTGTTTTATCTGATCTTCGAGGGGATCGCCTTCGGCACCCAGCCCCTGTTTAGTTTCAATACCGGGGCCAAGAGGTTCGACCGGGTGTTCGAGACCCTGAGGCTGGTGATCATCATGACCCTGGTGACTGCACTGGCGGGCGTCGCCTTCATCTACTGGGCGCCTGAATATCTGGTCTACATCTTCGCCGGTGACAATCCCGAGCTGACGCCGGTGGCGACAGAGGGGATGCGTCTCTACTTCTGGGGACTGCCGTTTGAGGGGCTGATTCTGGTCGGGGCAGCCTTCTTCCAGGCCATCAATCGCTCCAGGGAGGCCTCGATATTGACAGGTAGCAAGCTGGTGTTGATCGCCATGGTGCTCTATCTATTTGCCTGGCTCTTCGGCGTCACGGGTGTGTGGATCTCCCTCGCCAGCTGCTCCTTACTCCTGACTGTCTGGATGATTTATGCTTTAACTAGGCTTTCCAAGGATTTAAACTAGGTTTTCCAAGGGATTAAGTTAAGCAAGTAATTTAAGTTGGCGTAGATTCCTGTTACCCTAGAGGGGATTTTAGTTGGCCAGCCACGAGTCGATACACTGGGTGTGCCAAGGCGGGCGTATCCTAACTGTGTTAGGCAAGGCTATTTCTGGCAGCTAATTTTTCTAAGCCACTCTCGGTAAGAGAAGGCCTCAGTATCACAAATAAGGATATTTGTTCACTATGAAGAAGTCATTATCAGGCCTTGCCCTGATGTTGTGCGCGCAGTTTGCCGCGCCTCTTTGCGTCGCCTCTCCCTTTAGCGAAAGCTACGCCGCCTATCAGCAGGCGCTGGCGGGACATGACAAAGCTCAGGTGGCGCTTACCGCCGCCAAAGCCTATGAATTGGGCCAGGGCTATTTCGAGTCCGACAGTATCGATCTGGTTAATCTCGAGCTTAATCTGGCCACCGCGCTACAGGAAAACGGCGATACCAAGGCCGCGCACAAGCATTTCGATAATGTCATTCAGGTCTACCGAAAACACTTCGGCCGCGATGCCATCGAGCTTGTCGATCCGTTAATTGGCGCCGCCCAGACCATGGAGGCGTCAAAAGAGAAGGTGGATCTGTTTAAACAGGCGATCTCCATCGCACAGGATGCAGACAAGCCTTTGCTGCTGGCCGAGGTGAAGATGTTGACCTTCCATGGATTAGCCTCGACCCATTTTTATACCCGGGATATACGTGACGAGGCGCTGGAAGCCTATGAGATCTATCGTCATGAGATGCCGGCCGATGCGATGGCCAGGCTCAAGGCCACCTATTATGTGGGCATGATTAAGGCGGCAGAGAAGAAGTACGATAGGGCCATCCCCCTGCTGGAGGAGGTGATCAAGCAATTCTCGGTGCTCGATTTTAGCCACCCCTACAAACTGGCCGCCCATGCCCGTCTGGTGGAGATTTTTGAGGCCGAAGGCGAGAGTGATAAGTCGACCCAGCATTGTGTGGCGATTGGCAGCATGAAGCCCTGGTCCGATGAACAGGAACAGTCCCCTCTCTATCGGGAAGCGCCAAAGTATCCTATCTCCTATGCCAGAGATCGCCGGGAGGGCTGGACCCAGATGTCCTTTACCGTGGATGAGCAGGGATTCGTGCGGGATCCTGTGGTGTTGGCCTCGGAGGGCGGGCAGCAGTTTACCCGCGAGTCGCTAAAGGCCATTAAGCGCTGGCGCTACGCGCCTAAATTTGTCGACGGCAAACCTGTACCGGCTGAGGTCAGTGTGCAGCTGGACTATAGAGTTAAATAACAAAAAGCCCGCGAATATGCGGGCTTTTTAATGCAACATTGACCTTATACCAATCGTAATAAACAATTGATCATTCTAGCTTGTTAAAACGCTCGATAACGGTATTAGTATTTTTAATTGTAGAATAACTACTTATCTAAAAATCCTGCTTTGTTCTCAAGCGTTTTTCCCTGCGCTATTTCTGAGCACATATTTACTGTGATTGGTATTAAAACAGTTTGCTGCCCCAGCCTAGTTTATTTCTCAACACGTGGAAGTAGTTGTAGCCCTTGGGGTGGATCAGTCTTAGTCGCTCCTTGCTGCGCCTCACTATGATCTCATCTCCCGGTAAGACGGGGAGGGTGACGTGACCATCACAGCTGACCTCTAGCGCATCGCCATTGTCTGGCGACACCACCAGCTTGATGATGCTGCAGGCATCGACCACGATAGGGCGGCAGGAGAGGGTATGGGGAAACATGGGCACTAGGATCAAGGCTTCCAGATTTGGCGTCAGGATGGCCCCCCCGGCCGACAGCGAGTAGGCGGTCGACCCTGTTGGGGTGGAGACTATCATGCCGTCGGCGCGTTGGCTGTACATGAACTTGTCATCGATATAGACCTCAAACTCGATCATGTGGGCAATCTTGCCAGGGTGGAGCACCGCCTCGTTGACCGCGGTATTGCTCGACTTCATCTCGCCGTGTCTGTGGACCTCTGATTCCAGCAGGAACCTGTGCTCCGTTTCATACTCGCCCTGGAGTACCTTGCCCAGCGCTTCTTCGAAGGTGTCAGGGGGCAGGTCGGTGAGAAAGCCCAGATTGCCGCGGTTAACGCCTATTACCCCAACGTCGAAGCGGGCTAGCACACGTGCGGCGCCCAGCATATTACCGTCACCCCCTACGACTATGGCCAGATCGCAATGTTCGCCAATCTGCAGCAGATCCACCGATTTCACCTGTGGCCCTATCTCGCCGGCAACGCGCTCTTCGACATAAACCTCATAGGACTGCATGGTCAACCAGTGGTGCAGACGTTTTAGGGTCTTATGGGTCCCAGAGTGATGGGGTTTGCCGATTAAGCCGATTGTGTGAAACGCTTTGGTCATATTTCTGTTTGATCCATGCCTTAGGGCTTGAAACCTCAAATTTGATCCCCATAATATGCCCAGAGCATGCAGAAACAAAGCATTTTTAGCTGGAGTAACAATGAGCAAAGAGTCAAACAAAGCCCAAGAACCACAGATTGAAGAAACCGAAGCTGTAGAAGTTGAAACCGAGGTGGTTGAAGATGCAGCCAGTTTGATGGACGAACTTACCCAAGCTAATTTCCGTGTTGAAGAGCTGGAGCAAGCCCTGGCCGCCGCCGAGGCTAAGGTGGAAGAGCAGAAAGATTCTGTTGTCCGTGCCGCAGCCGAGGTAGAGAACGTGCGTCGCCGTGCGGCGCTCGATGTCGAGAAGGCGCACAAGTTTGCCCTGGAAAAGTTTGCCAACGAGCTGCTACCCGTTATCGACAACATGGAACGTGCCCTGCAAGGCACCAGCAGTGAAGATGAGGCCACCAAGGCTATCTACGAAGGGGTTGAGTTGACACTGAAGAGCTTCACCAGCGCGGTTGAAAAGTTTGGTCTGACGCAGGTCGATCCTCAGGGTGAAGCCTTTAACCCGGATCATCACCAGGCGATCGGTATGCAGCCTAGCGAAGAGTTCCCGGCCAATACCGTGATGATGGTGATGCAAAAAGGTTATATGCTCAACGAGCGTCTGTTGCGTCCAGCCATGGTGATGGTGTCTCAGGGTGGCGCCAGCGTCGATACTCAGGCGTAAGCTCGTCAACGCAAGCTAGTTCAAGTTAGTTAACGCTAGCCCTCCTTAGCCAGCCTATTAGCTAATAAAAAGGCCTCAATATGAGGCCTTTTTTATTAGCAGTTTTCGTTTAGTCCGCCAGATAGGCGCGTATCTGCGCCTCGATACCAGGGCCATCCAGTTGTAGCTCGGCCAGGATCTCGCCGCACTCACCGTGCTTGATAAACTCATCGGGCAGGCCGATATTGAGCACAGGCATAGGCAGCTTAAGTTGCTGTAGCAGTTCTAGCACGCCTGAGCCGGCGCCGCCCATGATGGCATTCTCTTCTACCGTCACCAGCAGATCATGGCTGGCGGCCAGTTGTTTCACCAACTCCACATCCAGCGGCTTAACGAAGCGCATGTCAGCCAGGGTGGCATCGAGTGCCTCGGCTGCCTGACTCGCCGAAGCCAGCGTGGTACCGAAGTTAAGGATGGCAATCTTCTTGCCTTCACGCTTGATGAGGCCCTTGCCTATCTCATAGGCGGTCATGGTCTCGACCTGAGGCTCGCCGGTGGCGCTGCCACGTGGGTAACGAATGGCCGTCGGTCCCTCGTTGTAGCAGTAACCTGTGTAGAGCATCTGGCGACACTCGTTCTCATCCGATGGCGCCATGATCACCATGTTGGGAATGGCGCGCATATAGCTGAGATCGAAGGCGCCCTGGTGGGTCGGGCCGTCTGGACCGACGATGCCGCCACGGTCGATGGCGAAGATCACCGGCAGTTTCTGCAAGGCCACGTCGTGGATCAGCTGATCATAGCCGCGCTGCAGGAAGGTAGAGTAGATCGCCAGTACCGGCTTATAACCCTCACAGGCGAAGCCTGCCGCGAGTGTCACCGCATGTTGTTCGGCGATGGCCGCATCGAAATACTGTTTCGGGAAGCGCTGTGAGAACTCCACCATGCCTGACCCTTCACGCATGGCCGGGGTGATCCCGAGCACCTTCTCATCCTTCTCTGCCATGTCGCACAGCCAGCGACCGAACACCTGAGAGAAGGTGGGGTTAGCCGGTTTGGCGGCGGGCTTGGCGAAGGTCGACGGATCGAACTTAGGCACGGCGTGCCAGCCGATGGGGTCTTTCTCCGCCGGCTCGTAACCGCGTCCCTTCTTGGTCATGATGTGCAATATCTGCGGGCCTGAGAGGTTACGCATGTTGCGCAGGGTCTCAACCAGGGCATCCACATCGTGGCCGTCTATAGGGCCGATATAGTTAAAGCCCAGCTCCTCAAACATGGTGCCGGGGACGACCATGCCTTTGAGATGCTCCTCGGTGCGCTTGGCCATCTCTTTGATGACAGGCATCCCCTTGAGCACCTTCTTGCTGTTCTCGCGGATCGTGGTGTAGAGACGACCCGACATCAGCTGTGCCAGGTGATTGTTCAGCGCGCCGACGTTCTCGGAGATCGACATCTCGTTGTCGTTAAGTACCACCAACATGTCGTTATGCAGATCGCCGGCGTGGTTCATGGCTTCAAATACCATGCCGCCTGTCATGGCGCCGTCGCCTATAACGGCCACCACCTTGCGCCCCGCCTGTTCCTTCTCGGCGGCAACGGCCATGGCCAGCGCCGCGCTGACGGAGGTACCAGAGTGGCCGACACTGAAGGTGTCATATTTGCTCTCTTCGCGCCAAGGGAAGGGGTGAATACCGCCTTTCTGACGTATGGTCGGCATCTTGTCCCGACGACCCGTGAGGATCTTATGGGGATAGGCCTGGTGGCCCACGTCCCAGATCAGGCGATCGAATGGGGTGTTGTAGACATAGTGCAGGGCAACCGTCAGCTCGACCGTGCCCAGGCCAGAGGCGAAGTGGCCACTGGAGATGCCTACCGATTGTAGGAGATAACTTCTGAGTTCGTCAGCAAGTTTTGGTAGCACACCCTGGGGAAGCTGTCTTAATTCATCTGGGGTGTCGGCCTGTGCCAGCACAGGGTATTTCGTAATATCCAAACTCATAGCGAGATTCTTTGGCTCTTTATTATACTCTTCGCTCTATGATGAAACGGGCGAATTCGGCAATTAACTGGCTATTGTATGGTAATTTAGCCAGCGCTGATAGGGCGTCTTCGATCAAACTTTTCGCGGTCGCTTGGGCCCCGGATAAACCGAGTAGTTTCGGATAGGTACTCTTGTTCGATTCACAGTCAGAGCCCTGGGGTTTCCCCAGCTCTTCGGTGCTGGCGATAATGTCCAGCACGTCGTCTTGTACCTGGAAGGCGAGACCGATGGCTTCGGCAAAGGTTATCAGATGGCTTGCCTGCTCATCTGTGACCTCGGCAGCAATGATAGGTAATTCCACTGCACAGCGGATCAAGGCGCCGGTCTTTAATCTGTGTAACCGCTTTAGGGTCTCGAGATCTATCTGTTTGTCGGTGGCGTTAAGGTCCATCGCCTGACCACCGCACATGCCGCCGTAACCAGATGCCTTAGCAAGGGCACGTACCATGGCCAGTTGTTGCTTGGCGGTCAGCTCGCTGCCCTCCTGACTGATGATCTCGAAGGCCAAGGTCTGCAACGCATCGCCGGCCAGTATGGCGGTCGCCTCATCGAAGGCGATATGCACGGTCGGCTGGCCGCGGCGCAGCGCATCATCGTCCATGGCCGGTAGATCGTCATGGATCAGCGAGTAGGCATGGATACACTCGATGGCGGCGGCGCAGGCATCTAGCCTTTCAAGGGGCACCCCCAACATCTCACCGACGGCATAGACCAGAAAGGGGCGGATACGCTTGCCGCCAATCAGGGCGCCGTGTGTCATGGCGGCCTTGAGTTGTGGCTCGGTATCGTCTTGTGCATTGATAAAATGGCGCAGCTGGCCGTCGACGCGCTGCTGGTATCGCGTTATCGCTTCATTTAGCAATTATTCGCCCTCTGGCAGATAGGGTTGCAAGCTGGGTTGATCTTGTTCCTGGGTCAAGATAGAGACTTTCTGTTGGGCCTGTTCGAGTTTGCCTTGGCTGTTTCTGACCAGATTGATGCCGCGCTCAAATTGTTTGAGGGCGTCATCCAGAGAGACATCGCCCTGTTCCAGGCTGGTGACGATGTTTTCTAATTCTGTGAGTGACTCTTCGAAGGTCAGGTTTTCAGGTTTTTTGGCCACGGTGATTTTCCCAAGAATTTAGCGACAGACAAAGTATCTCAGTCAACCCTAGGGGTCAAATTGCGCTGTCGTATATTTGTGCAATAGCACGCTTTAAGGAGGTTTTTTTATAAAAAATTGAATTTGTAGCTAAACTTGCGTGTAAGCTGTCCGATAATTGAATTAGAACAATACTCAATTTTGTCAGATATTATATCGTAAACTCCTGCCCGCGGTTAGGCGAAATACCGTCTAATTGACGACTTTTGTGTCGTCGCGCTGGGGCGAGGAGATGCCTTTCATTGCAAGAATGAGTAGAGTAGAGACCTGTCTCGAGATGATTATGGTGTTGACTGAGAGCTTGATCCCTAGGTCAAGGTATTAGCAACGGCCGATACTGTATATGAGGAAGAGTTGTGGATTTAGCGACCCTGATAGGCCTGATTGGTGCATTTGGTTTTATTATCGGAGCTATGGTCAGCAGTGGTGGTATCGCCATCTTTGTTGATGTGCCCTCTGTGCTTATCGTAATGATAGGCTCTTTGTTTGTGGTGATGATGAAATTTAACCTCAAGCAGTTCCTCGGTGCGGTCAAGATCGCCGCCAAAGCCTTCATGTTCAAGATAGATAAGCCCGACGAGTTGATCGAGCAATCGGTCACCATGGCCGATGCGGCGCGTAAGGGGGGCTTTCTGGCGCTGGAAGAGGCGGAGATCAGCAACAGCTTCATGCAGAAAGCGGTCGATATGTTGGTGGACGGCCATGACGGCGATGTGGTGCGCGAAGCCCTAGAGAAAGATATCGCCCTGACCGAAGAGCGCCACAAGACCGGCATCAGCATCTTCAAGGCGCTGGGTGATGTAGCCCCCGCCATGGGGATGATAGGTACCCTGATTGGTTTGGTGGCCATGCTGTCGAACATGGACGACCCTAAATCTATCGGCCCGGCGATGGCGGTGGCCTTGTTAACCACTCTCTATGGCGCCATTATCGCCAACATGATTGCTTTGCCGATCGCCGATAAACTCTCGCTACGCATGGGGGAGGAGATGCTCAATCGCAACCTGATCATGGATGCGGTGCTCGCTATTCAAGACGGACAAAACCCCAGGGTCATCGAGGGTTTCTTGAAGAATTATCTCTCGGAGAAACTGCGGAATATAGACACGACGGACGGGGAATAGCCAGATGGCTAAGAAGGTCAAATGCGATTGTCCGCCCGCCGGGGCGCCTATGTGGTTGGCTACCTTTGCCGACCTCATGTCGCTATTGATGTGTTTCTTCGTTCTGCTGCTGGCCTTCTCCGAGATGGACGTGATGAAGTTCAAGCAGATCGCCGGTTCGATGAAGTATGCCTTCGGCGTACAAAATAAGGTTGAAGTCAAAGATATCCCCAAGGGCACCTCGGTGATCGCCCTGGAGTTTCGTCCGGGTAAACCCGAGCCAACACCCATTGAGATCATCAATCAGCAGACCAATGAGATGACCGAGCCCACCATCGAGGTGCAGGCCGGTGATGATGACAGCGCCGGCGGCGTGCAGCAACAACGTGGCGAGCAGCGCGGCGGCGAGGCTTCCTCTACCGCGCAGGAAGAGGCGGATGCCGAGGCTCAGGCCAAGCAGGAGAAACAGGATGCGGCGTCACAGGATCAGATCAACGATCAGGTGAAGAAGATGGCTCAGGAGCTCAATAAGGAGATCATCGACGGCGCGATCGAGATCGAGTCTCTGGGGCAGCAGATCATCATTCGCATCCGTGAAAAGGGCGCCTTCTCATCCGGTTCTGGCTTCCTACAGCCCAGGTTTAAGCCGGTGATCCGCCGCGTAGGAGAGCTATTAAAAGATGTGCCGGGGATCATTACCGTCTCGGGCCACACGGATGATATGAATATCAGTAACGAGCTCTACAGCTCGAACTGGGATCTCTCCAGCAAACGCGCCGTGGCCGTGGCCCATGAGCTGGTGCGTGTGCCAGGATTTGATCAGCAGCGCATGAAGGTGGTTGGCATGGCCAATACCGCCCCCCTGGTCGCCAATGATTCCGCCGCCAACCGGGCCCGTAACCGCAGGGTTGAGATCGCCATCGAGCAGGGTAAGGCCAAGGAGTCAGATGAGATCTTGGTCGGCCAATAGCCGCATTTAATGGTTAAGCTCCATCCATCAATAAAAGTCCACTTAGGTGGACTTTTTTGCTTCTAGCGGTGCAGGCGTGTGACCTGTGCTATGGGGATAATCTCAATTTGGACAAATTATGCTCATCTTTGGGCTTGGTGGTATAAAATCCTTGCCGAGTCGCTGATTTATGGGCATTTGTGGACCGGCCTTGGTATAATGGCTAAATTGCTGTTTAAAATTATTCCCGCGGAACGCCCATGAAATTTATCGTAAAACTCTTTCCTGAAATCATGATGAAAAGCAAACCGGTAAGAATGCGTTTTACCAAGATGCTTGAAACCAATATCCGTAACGTGCTGCGCAAGGTCGATGAAGAGGCCAGGGTACAGCGCCAGTGGGATAAGATCATGGTCAGGGTGCCAGAAGACAAGCCAGAGATGATAGCGCGTTACGCCGAGCGTCTCGCCTGTATTCCGGGTATCGCCCATGTGCTGCAGGTGCGTGAGAGCACCTTCGAGTCGGTGGACGATATTTACCAGCAGACGCTGGCACTCTATAAAGAGGAGCTCGCCGGTAAGACCTTCTGCGTGCGCGTTAAGCGTAGCGGAAAGCATGAGTTTAACTCTATCGAGGTGGAGCGTTACGTGGGCGGCGGACTCAACCAGTTTACCGAGGCGGCTGGCGTCAGGCTAAAGAACCCAGACATGACGGTCAACCTGGAGATAGATAACGAGCATCTCTATCTGGTGGAGAAGCGCATCGATGGTCTGGGCGGTTTCCCTATGGCGACCCAGGAAGATGTGCTGTCGCTGATCTCTGGTGGCTTCGACTCTGGCGTCTCCAGCTTCCAGTTTATCAAGCGCGGCTCTCGCACCCATTACTGTTTCTTTAACCTGGGCGGCGATCAGCACGAGATAGGCGTTAAACAGGTTGCCTTTCATTTGTGGCAGAAATACGGCGAGTCGCACAAGGTGAAGTTTATCTCGGTGCCGTTCGACCCCGTGGTGCAGGAGATCCTAGAGAAGATAGATAACGGCCAGATGGGCGTTATTCTCAAGCGCATGATGATGCGCGCCGCCAGCCGTATTGCCGAGAAGATGGGGATCCAGGCGCTGGTAACCGGTGAGGCCATGGGCCAGGTCTCCAGCCAGACTCTGACCAACCTGAATGTGATCGACCGCAGCACAGACATGCTGATTCTGCGTCCACTGATCGTGATGGACAAGCAAGATATCATCAATATGAGCCGTGAGATCGGTACCGAAGACTTTGCCAAGTCGATCCCCGAATATTGCGGCGTGATCTCGCAGAAGCCGACGGTGAAGGCGGTGATGGGTAAGATCCTTGCCGAGGAGGAGAAGTTCTCCGAAGACTTGATCGACCGCGTGGTCGAGACGGCCGAGGTGATCGACATTCGCGACATCGCCGTTAGCATGGATACCAAGATCACCGAGACTGAGACGGTCGATGCGGTCACGGGTGGTGAAGTGGTGGTGGACATCCGCTCACCAGAAGAGGAGGAGCAGAGCCCGCTTGACCTTAATGGTATCGAGGTGAAGTGTATTCCTTTCTTTAAGTTGGCCACCCAGTTTGCCGATCTCGATAAAGAGAAGACCTATCTGCTTTATTGCGACAGAGGCGTCATGAGCAAGCTACAGGCGCTTTATCTGCAAGAGCAGGGTTATCACAATTGAAGGTCTATCGTCCCGCATAAGCGCCTCGAAGCGGTTTTCTCGAAAAGAGAGTCAAGGATTTAGATAAAGGCTGCCATAAGGCGGCCTTTTTTATTGGCCGTTTTATCCAGAGCAGGGTTCATCGTTGTTTTGGCCTTAAGGAGATAAAACCTTGGATTTGCATGGGTTCTCGCGTAACTTATTTGATAAATTTATCTATAGTCGACTGCCAAGCAGACTGTGTGGGTCAGGTGGAGAGCTGGGTGATGAGCTGGCTGGCGAGTTAGATGATGAGTTAGATGATGAGTTGGGTGGTGTGCTAGCTGGCGTGAGTCTTCGGCGGACATAAAAAAGCCGCATCTTAGACGCGGCTTATTGCTTTGTTTGTAGCGACGGCTTTGTAGTGAGTCGTTAGCTCAGGTGAGCTAGCGATTACTCGGCGCGTTGGGCGCTAACGCTGGTGTCCGTCTGCTCATCTTTCTGAGCCACTAAGATGGCGTTGAGGTCTTCATTCAGATCTTGCTGCATCAGCTCCAGGCCTTCGGCCAGTTGTGCGCTGATGGTGGCGTGCAGATCTGTGGTATCGATAACGATTTCATCGGCAGTGGCAGCACTTGAGGCTGAGAGCAGTGCGATGGCAAATACAGTTTTAAAGTTAATCATAGTGGTCGCCTCCGGGCGGCATATCTTGGGGTGTCAGACACTCCCCAAACACGTCGTAGAGGCTGTCTAACTTCAATCATTTCGTTGGCGCAAAATTTAACCAAAACCCCTTCCCTTTACAAACGATAAAATGTAACAATACGGATTAGAAAAACTAATTAAAATGTGAGACAAGGATCACTATGTCGAGACGTTTACCTCCATTGAATGCGGTGAAGGCTTTTGAGGCCGCAGCCCGTCACCTAAGCTTTACGCGCGCCGCGGAAGAACTTTTTGTGACACAGGCCGCGGTAAGTCATCAGATTAAGGCATTAGAAGAATATTTAGGGCTAAAACTTTTTCGTCGTAAGAACCGATCCTTGCTGCTGACCGAAGAGGGGCAGGGTTACTTTCTCGATATAAAAGATATCTTTGTGCAACTGGCCGACGCCACCGACAGATTGTTGGCCCGAAGTGCCATAGGCTCACTGACGGTAAGCACTTCGCCCAGTTTCGCCATTCAGTGGCTGGTGCCTCGTCTGGCGAATTTCAGCGAAAATAATCCCGACATCGACGTGCGGATCAAGGCGGTGGACGATGAGACCAGCAGCCTGACCGACGATGTTGATGTTGCCATCTATTACGGCATGGGTAACTGGCCTGGGCTTCGCGCCGATAAGCTGAGAAACGAGGTGTTGATCCCTGTCTGTTCGCCCATGTTACTCAGTGGACCTAAGCCCTTGTCGCAGCCGAGCGACCTTAAACATCACACCCTGCTGCACGATTCTAGCCGCCATGATTGGCAGGCTTGGTTTAGACAATGTGGAATTAATGATATTAATGTGAACCAGGGGCCGATCTTCAGTCACTCTTCACTGGTTTTGCAGGCGGCGGCTCACGGTCAAGGGGTAGCGCTGGGTTACAGCGTATTGGCCCGTCCCGACATCAAGGCCGGGCGTCTGGTGTGTCCCTTCCCCGAGGTCTTGGTGAGCAAGAATGCCTATTATCTGGTGTGCCAGCAAAATCATGCCGAGATAGGCAAGATTGTTGCCTTCAGGAAATGGATGCTCGACATGTTCGAAGAGGAGTCTCGCAGCGAGCTGTTGCCGGGCTAACCCTCTAGGGCTTGTTTATCTTTCGCATTCATTTTTGCAGCATTCTGTATCGATTTTATACAAGGCAGAGCGATTGTAATCTAGTGTGCTACATCAATGAGCGATAACGCAGTAGAAAAATGATACAGACGCTGCCCGTAGGGTTCGTCTTGAGCACGTTCAACTCTTTGTTACTCGGCTTTTATATAGAAT